>JBJMGL010000488.1:0-14446 GCA_045807985.1 Bryobacteraceae bacterium | reverse complement strand
CTATCAATCAAGCGAAGCAGCAAGCAGAAACAGATACTCCGTTGCTCTTGTTTGAGTGCATTCTGCCGTCTGGAGATGTGGAGCGATGGTGCACACATAGTGTCATTCTTAACGCGCAACCCTACTCGGCGAGAGTTCTGAAGCACAATCTGTTTGACCTGCAACTATCCGCTGACGATGCAATGGATGGCGTATCTCAGCTTTCCATTACACTGGCGAACGCTGATTCAACACTTTCCGAACTTAATGCGGCTATTGGTTTCAAAGGATCACAGCTTACAGTCTACTTTGCATTTGCGGATCTCCCTAGTCGGCTAACCAAGACCGAGAGTACTGTATTGTTCCGCGGCATTGCTGGAGATCCCGATGAGATTACCGAAGATTCATTTACAGTTAGCTTTTTGAACAAGCTCAGCTTACAACGTATTCCTTTACCCGACGTGCGTATTCAGCGCTCCTGTCCTTGGAACTTTCCTAGCAATTCTGATCAGCGGCAGGAAGCCAAAGATGGCGGGGAAAATGGCAGCTTTTCACGGTTTTACCGATGTGGATACTCCCCTGATGTATCTGGAGGCTTCGGTGATTTTGGTTCCGGCCAAGTGTTTACAAGCTGTGATAAGTCGCGCCGCCAATGCGAACAGCGTGGCATGTTTAACAACGATGCGGCAGGAAATCTGACTAGGCGTTTCGGCGGCTTTGAGTTTGTCCCTTCGGCAGTTAGCGTTAGAACTTCCGGTGGTAAAAGTTCTCATTTATCGCCATTGCTGAGCAACTCGGCTAAATACAACGATTCGATTCCCGTCGTTTATGGGGCCGGATGGCTCAAATCACCGGTTATCTTTGCTAGAAATGACGGAAACCTGACCCATATGGAAGTTTTGGCTGGACTGGGACCGATCACGAGCGTTTTGAAAGTCGTTGTCAACGACGTTGAGATTCCGCAAGCGTCCGCTAGCATGGACATGACCAGCACCGGTTGGTACAGCATCATTACACCTGGTAGCCGAGCAGGTAATTTCAATTTGGATTTCTCCGACGCAAATGGAAATCCACTTGGAGATCCGTACGGCAGTCTAGCGGTTTTGGCTGTGGTGGTTCCAAACCGAATCAGTAGCGGCAGCTCTTTGCCGAACGTAGAGGTGTTACTGCAAGGTATCCAAGTCGGCATCTGCGATACAGGTGGAAACTTCCAAGGAACTGAATACTCGAATAATCCTGCTTGGGTGCTGTTCGACATCCTGCGCCGCTGTGGATGGTCTTTGAATGAGCTAAATATCCCGTCATTTGCTACTTCCGCAGCTTTTTGCAATACTGTTATCAACACAAAAGACTTCAACGGAAACACAATCCAAGTTCCTCGCTACGAATGCAACTTGGTTTTGACTAAACGGCAGAGTGTCGCTACCGTGGTTCGTGGTATTCGGACGGCCTCAAGTTTGATGTTGCGATACGGAGCAAATGGGCTTCTTGAGCTGTTACCTGAAACGACGCTGGCCGCACAGCAACCAACACTCCCCGACGGCGCAAATAGCATAGACCCTTTAAGCGGAGGTTGGCCAGCTTATGAATTTAGCGATGCCTCAGCGCCGTTTTCTGGTATTATGCGGAATCCTGAGGGGGGCTCTTCGGTGCGGCTCCTTTCTCGCACGGTTGCAGAAACTTCAAACCGCTTGAGCGTTGAGTTTCAGGATAAAACAAACGAGTATCAACACGATAGCCTCTCGATAGCAGATTCTGAGGATTCAGCACTGATTGGTTACGAGATTAGTAGCCAATCGACAGCACTTGGAATTTCAAATTTTAACCAAGCTACGCGAGTACTTCTTCGGCAACTAGATAAATCAATAAAGGGAAACTTGTTTGTTGAGCTCCAGACAAGTTTTCGAGCTTTAAAAATACGCCCGGGGGACATTATTGCTCTTACATACCTTAAAGAGGGATTTGAGCGCGTACCATTTCGGGTTGTAAAGCTCTCGCCTTCCATAAACTTTCAATCAGTTACTGTGTTGGCGCAAATCCACAATGACGACTGGTACAGTGATGATCCTTCGATCTTGGCTGCAGCAGGCAGACAGCCGGGATCTCAGGTGCATACTCCCCGTCCGCTGATTGGCCTGATTGCGCATAATGGTCTAAATGGGGCCTTCGAGTATTTCGACTTTAAGACTGAGGAAAGTATTCAAACGCTCAAAGATGGAACGGCAACGGACAGAATAACTGTCAGTTTTGCTCAGCCGCGCAAACCGAGCGCAAAAGCAACGAACCTGCCGCTACTTAGCTTGGCCTCACAATTTGAGAACACTGGCGGATCGTTAACGGCAGGCAGCACTTACTACTATGCTGTCAGTGCAGTGGATGAAGCGGACCAGGAAGGCCCGCTCTCCTTCACAGTTCCGGCACTAATACCTGAGGGAACCAATACAAACTGCGTTACCATTACGGGCATTAGTTTACCTGCTTACGCGCGTTCATTTAACGTGTACCGTGGAGTGAGCCCACAGATGCTGTACTGCATAAGCATGAAACTACCAATTAATTCAAGTTTCACCGATAACGGCCTCCCCAGCTTGCCGATTGGCCCACCAGACGCAAGTTTTGATCATGTGAACCTTTACTACCGCTTTGAGTATTCCTCACGTTTACAGGCCACGGGCTCTTCCCCAAATACTCTGATTTGTCTTGATATGGGCGCGACCGATTTAGCGTATGCTGGCATGATTGTTCGCATTATCGAGGGGGCTGGGGCCGGTCAGGAGCGTTTGATCTCCCGTAATGACAGCAGCACTTTAACAGTGACGTCGCCGTGGTCAGTTGTGCCTGATTTCACAAGTGAGTTTGTCATTTGCGAGCCGTCGTGGAGATTTGCCGCAGTATCTTCGGGAAGTCCTGCTCAGTTTGAAATCGCGTACCAAACAGGTACGGTTATACAGATATCTGGTAGAGCGGCTAACGTTTACAATCAAGAAGGAGCCCCAGAGCTGTGCCCCCTAACACGCCTTGTGCTTGGACAGGGGCAAGCTGATTTTGGAGTTCCTGCTATTCCTGCTTTCTCGCTGGAAGCTCCCGGGGGTGGAAATTTTGTTCTCTCTCAGGTCGGCTTCAACAACTTGGCGAATATCGCTTCCGTTTCGAGCGGTACTCTTCAACTCTTTTACTGGAATGAATTAGCAGATCCGAGCTCTTACCGACTCGACACAGCGCTTGACACGAGCACTGCAGTCATCCGGATAAATTCTCTTCCAACGGTACAAATAGGTGATTTCATCCAAATCAGTACTGAAGTGATGAGCGTTGTATCAATTGATGCTTTAGCTAAAGAGCTGTCCGTCGTACGAGGCGCTTGCGGCTCCCCTGCAATAAGGCATGCGGTAGGCGAAGCTGTTCTGAAACTGGATACAAAAGTTATTGTTGTCCCGTTTGCATCAGGTTTTTTTGAAAATAGGGCTTCCGTTAACTTCCTGCATACTTTTCGACTCCCCGATGCTCGTGTCAGTACGGCTGAGTTCTTTGTAACTAACGCTTTCGGCAACAGCCAAGTACAGCAAGTCTGCTTTACGCAAAACGACAACGCAGGTTTACGTACCCTCTCGGGCGGTCAGTTTTCGTTACAGGTCAGTGGGTACTTGGCAACGCAGCAAAACGCCGCACCGCCACTCGTGATTGAATCTTCACATGCTGTGAGAGATGTCCGCGCTAGCCTGAACCAAACAGCTTTAGGCTATGACACAGTTATTCATCTCTTGCAAAACGGTACTGAATACTGCAGCCTAGTGATTCCGTCCAGTTCAAGTAATTCTGATCTTCTCAATGGTGTAAAACTCCCGCCGTTACAAGCAGAAGCCGTTATCACGATGAATGTTTCATTGAAGCCTACTAGCGCTGCAGTAGGAACTCTTAGTCCTGGCCGGGATTTGACCGTCACCATTCGACTTTAACCGCTGTGTATATCTGACCTGCCTTAAGATAGTCGCGTAATGATTTATGCCGTGACTGTCTCGCTGTTGGTCTTGCTACTCGTTGGTATCACTCTTTTCAAAACCGCGCAGGTCAAAAACAAAACTGATTTTCTGGTTGCTGGCAGAACGTTGAGTTGGCCTGTGTTGGTGTTTACGCTCCTTTCTTCATGGATCGGTGCCGGAAGCCTGCTGGCAGGCGCTGAAAATGCATATAGAAATGGCTTTGTCGCATTGTGGCAGCCACTGGGTGGGTGGATTGGACTTCTTCTTATCAGCATGATTGCCGGGCGTGCCCGGCAGTTTGCGCAATTTACAGTCCCAGATCTGCTTGAAGTACGATATAACCCTGTGGCGCGAGTACTTGCAACCGTTGCCATCGTCATTTCCTATACCATCATCACGAGCTATCAATTTATCGGTGGGGGTGACATCCTCCACTTGATTTTTCCTCAGATTGATAGGACAACAGGCTTGTATATTTTGGCAAGCTTCGTAATTTTCTTTACTGCGGCGGCAGGCATGGCCTCCATTGCTTACCTCGACTTAGTGATTGGCTCATTAGTCACAGTGACTGTAATAGTTGCCGTGCCGATCCTGCTGTTTCGAACAGGAGGATGGGCCGTTGTTCACCAAGCACTTCCAGAGACGCATTTTCAGCCATTAGGCAACTACTCACTTTCTGGCGCAATTGGGCTCATGTTGCCCACCATGCTTCTGCTCATTGGCAACCAAGGGATGTACCAAAAGTTTTTCTCTGCTCGTTCCGAAAGTGATGCGAGGAAGTCTGTTATTGGTTGGATCATCGGTACAGTGACTCTTGAAACCTTGCTAGTCACGCTTGCCGTTATCGCGAGCGCTAAACTTCACACCGATCGTCCACGTGAGATTATTCCACTAACCGCAAAGGAAGCTCTACCATCTTGGTTAGGCGCTATTCTGCTAGGCGGAGTTTTTGCAAAAGTAATATCAACGGCTAATAACTATCTGTTTTCTCCCGCCACAAATCTTATTCATGATGTGTATGAGCGCTTTATTAACAAAAATGCAACGCAGAAAGAAACTCTGCTCGTCTCCAGGGTTGTCGTCATCTTCCTAGGTGTTTTCGCCGTTCTCCAGGCTACTCAGTTTGAATCGGTGCTCAAGGCATCTCTGTATGCCTACACAGTTTATGGTGCGGCTGTTACGCCTGCGGTCTTAGCAGTATTCTTCTGGCGAAGAGCGACAACACCTGGCGCGATTGCGTCCATTTCTTTCGGAACAGTAATTACTGTTGTATGGCAGATGTTACAGCAGCACGGGCCGAGTTGGATTCATGTGTATGTTGACAACATTGATGCTATTTATCCGGCTCTATTGGTTTCAGTAGCAAGCTTGATCCTGGTCAGTTTAATAACTTCTCCTACTCACACAGCAGCAAAAGCCTAGACGGTTACAATCGTCACGATGATTGTCGAGCGCATACAAGCAGCCCTATCCGAACATCAACTGGACGGATGGCTTTTTTTCGATCACCACCGGCGAGACCCACTTGCCTATCGCATTTTGCGGATACCGGATGAGGTCGAAGCCACACGGCGCTGGTACTTCTTTGTTCCCGCACAGGGCAGTCCAAGAAAACTCGTGCATCGTATTGAGAATGGTGCTCTCGATACATTACCAGGCCAGAAGGATGCCTATGCAAGCTGGCCGGATCAGCAAAGCAAATTACAGGAGATTCTTTCCGGCAATCAGCGCATCGCCATGCAGTATTCACCGCATTGCGCCATCCCGTACGTTTCTCTTGTAGACGGGGGAACGCTTGAATTAGTACGGCAGTGCGGAGTCGATATCGTTAGCTCCGCTGATCTCATCCAGGAATTTGAGGCGTGTTGGACGCAAGAGCAGCTTGATCTTCATCTGCAAGCCGGGAGGCTCGTAGACCAGATTCGTGGCGAGGCCTTTGATCTGATCAGAGAACGTCTTCGGTCAGCAACAAGAGTCAGTGAGTATGAAGTGCAGCAGTTTATCTTGCATCGATTTGCTCAGCATGATCTAAAAACCAACCACGGACCAATTGTGGCAGCCAATGCCAACGCCTCAGATCCGCATTACGAGCCAACATCCGAAAGAAACAGCGAAGTTCAGCAGAACGATGTTGTACTCATTGACCTTTGGGCAAAACGAAATCAGCCCCAAGCTGTCTATTACGATGTGACCTGGACGGGTTTCTGCGGAGAGACCATTCCCCACAACGTTCAGACAGTATTTGAAACTGTGCGGGATGCTCGTAAGAAAGCCTGCCAGTTCGTAATAGATCGGATAAGAAAGCTTCAATCCACCGCCGGTTGGGAGGTAGACGACGTGGCACGAGAATATATCGCGTCCCAAGGCTATGGCGATTTCTTTTTCCATCGTACCGGTCATAGTATTGGTACCGATGTTCACGGCACGGGAGCGAACATGGACAATTTGGAGTCACACGATGAGCGCCGAATTATTGCGAATACCTGCTTTTCGATTGAGCCTGGGATTTATTTGCCGGAATTTGGAATCCGATCTGAGGTGAACGTCTTTGTTGGCCAGGGCTTTGCCCAGGTAACCGGTGCGGAACAGGAGCAGCTTATCCGCATATAGCACCTCCTTCGGGAGGTGTTGTGTTCTGATAGCATGCTGAACTCATTGAAAAGATGTGATTTATTGCTAGATGATCAGCATCAATAATTTTGATTTGTCTGCCGGGAGTGATGTGTTCTACATTCGAGTATGGCGACAGCAACTCTTTCAGAGCCGCCGACCTCTCAGGTCACGCTCCTACATCGAATCAGCAATATAGTCAGTTCTGAGCTTTCTCTTGATGAAATGCTCGGCGAAATTGTAGGGTTAACCGTTCAGGTTACAGAGTGTGATGCTTGTCTTGTTTATTTGATTGAGCGAGAGACCAGCGAGATTGTTCTTCGTGCATCGCAAGTGCCTCATCAGGTTGATCTTGGAAATATTCGCCTGAAAGTCGGTGAGGGTGTCACCGGTTGGGTGGTCGAGCACCATTCGATTGTTGCTCTGCCGGAAAACGCCTCCGCTGACCGGCGTTTTAAGCGTTTTCAGGCACTTGTGGAAGATACGTATGAGGCTTTTCTTTCCGTTCCTCTTGTCAGTGGCGGGGAAGTCATTGGCGTTATCAATGTGCATCATCGCGAGCCACATTTTCACAGTCCTGACGAAATATCCTTGCTGACGTTTGTCGGTGAGCAGATGGGCGGCGCTATCTCTAAATCTGTTCTTGCGGAAGAAAATCTTCGATTACAGGAAGAGACGGCCGAAATGCGTCGTCAGCTTGAAACTCGCAAAATTGTCGAGCGGGCTAAAGGAATTTTGCAGCATCGACATAGCTTGACCGAAGAAGAAGCATATTTGCGATTGCGTAATGAAAGCCGGCGTTTGCGGCGGCCTATGCGCGATCTGGCAGAGGCGATTATATTGTCAGAAGATCTGAGCAGAAAAAGCGAAACGTTGCAATAACCAAAAGGGGCTGTCCAACAGGGCAGACCCGCTACAATCGGATTTGAACCCGGATTTCAAACCTTTAATTAGAAATCCACATCTCTCGACCATTGCTGGAAACTTCTGGCGGCGAACCCTGGATGAGCAGCGGTATCCGGTTACACGGAAACTCTACAAAATAGACAGGCAGACGACGATTGTTTCCCTCCAGCAGCAGCCTGCTGCTCCTGCTCAAGGGCAGATTATCTTTCTGCATGGCTTGGAAGGCTCCGCTGAAGCTGGTTACATTAAGAGCTTTTCTCAAACAGCGCTGGAACGAGGTTTTGGTGTCCATCGGCTTAATTTGCGAACCTGTGGCGGAACCGAGGAGCTTTGTGAGACCATGTACCACTCAGGTCTCACAAGCGACACCCACACGGTACTGGAAACAATCAAACAGTACTGGCGGCAGCCTATCTTTGTTGTTGGTTTCTCACTGGGCGGTAATGTCGTCCTGAAGCTGGCTGGCGAGTTGGGCGAAACACAGCTTTTAAACGGCGTTTGCGCTGTGTCGCCGCCCATCGATCTTGCCGCGTGTGTGCGAGCAATCGATAAACGATCCAACATCCTTTACGCGCGGCGTTTTCTCGACCGGTTGCGTAAGCGCATTGAGCGGAAGAGCCGATTGGCGCCACACCTGTATAGTTCTGACGGTCTGCATACCGTCAAAACAGTTTGGCAGTTCGACGATCGCTACACAGCGCCGTTATTTGGATTCGGCAATGCCGCCAATTACTATGCAACTCAGTCAGCAGCTAACTTTTTAGATACGATTCGCATACCAACCCTCGTGATTACTGCTGAGGACGACCCGCTAGTTCCCTTTGAAATTTTTCGCCATCCGGCATTTCGGCAAAACGCGGCAATTCAGTTAGTTGCCACAAAGCATGGCGGCCATCTTGGATTCCTCTCGCGGGATAGACCCAGATTTTGGATTGACTCCTTTGCTCTGAACTGGGCGGAGAAAATTGTGGCTGCATTGCCGGCAAACGGAACAATACCGGAGCCTGTTGCATCTACCTGGGAGAGTCCGCGTTGAATCGAGTATAGGCTTCGTCCAGTACTTCCACAACGTGCGCTACTCTTTGTCCGTTTCCATAGAGATTGGCTCCAGCCGCTAGCTGAAGCATGCAGCCGGGATTGGCAGTCACAATCAGTGACGCCTTCGTAGCCGCAACATAAGACATCTTGTGCTCCAAGATCTGCATAGCCATCCCGTTCTGCACTATGTTGTAGATTCCGGCACTGCCGCAGCACAGGTCAGCCATCGGCATTTCGCGAAAAGTTAAGCCTGGAACCGCTTTCAGTAATTTACGCGGTGCAGTCTTGATCTTCTGGCCATGTGCGAGGTGACACGAGTCTTGATACGTAGCAACTACATCGACCGGACCCATGCTTCGGTTGAGCTCGATAGAGGCTAGAAACTCTGTGACGTCCTTCATGTGCGCTGTAAACTTCTTGGCTTTGTCGTGATATGTGCTGTCTTGCTTCAGCAGTTCATCATATTCCTTCAAGGTGGACCCGCACCCTGCCGCATTGGTAATGATAGCGTCAAAATTTCCCGTCTCGATGGCATCAATATTCTTGCGGGCCAGCGATTCTGCCTCTTTCTGGAGTCCGGAATGGACGTGCAGCGCGCCACAGCAGCCTTGAGAGCCGGGCAGAACCACTTCGCAGCCGTTACGTTGCAGAACTCGAACAGTAGCTTCATTCAAACGAGCGAAGGCAACGTTGGCGATACATCCAGCTAGGAAAGCGACCCGGTATCGACGTTCGCCAATCGCGGGAAAAGTTTTTCCCAACTTGGAAAAGAAAAAGGGTGCCTCCGCATTGGGCGCAAGCGCCTCGATCTGGGCGAGCTTCCCGAACGGTTTCAGTATGCCGGTAGCGCGTACCAGCCGCTGCAATCCCGATGCCTGATAAACAAGCAATGCTCTACCGGCGGCTTGCAGTCCAATTCGTGATTGCAGCAAGCTCTCGAAAATAACCTTCTTCATCGCATGAGCGATAAAGTTTTTCTTGCGAGAAGCCTCGATCTGGGCCCGCGCTGCCTCAATCATCCGTCCATAAGGGACGCCGGATGGACAAGCTGTTTCACAACCGCGACACGCAAGGCAACAGTCCAGGTGCTCAATATAAGAGTCGGTGATTGGCGCACCATTCACCACCGCGTTCATCTGGTAAATACGGCCGCGGGGTGAATCTAATTCGATGCCAAGTTCCCGGTAAGTGGGGCACGCATTCAGGCATAAACCGCAGTGTACACACTTGTCAAGATCAAGCTGGCTTGGCCCTCCCTTCGGCTCAGCCTTAATTTCCAACAGATCAGATCCTGCCATAAAGACGCGACCGGTTCAGAAGTTTTTTAGGATCGAACATTTGTTTTACCCTCTCCATTATGGTAAAGCTGTTTGTCTCAGAGAGCGACCGTGGCGGCAGCCATAATTCATTTGCCGACCGGATCTCGTCTGGCGCAAACTCAACAATGGCGCTCCAGTTACGCTCTTTCGCTGCGTTCCAGATAAGCGCGACAGCCTGCCAGGAACTCAGATAGACATAGGTAACTCCAGAGGCGCTGCGGGAAATACACGGGCTCGAGAGCATTTTGAGCAGCACGCCAACGTCATCCAAACTTACTCCGATGCGCAACACCACGCCATCAGGGTTGTGTTTCAGAAAGTCGGGAGTAAACTCACTGATTCGCTTCCAGAAGGCGGCCTCTTCCGCGTTTTTCAGAACAGCCGAGTGCTGAAGCTCGCGCGCGTAGCGACCGAGAACTGCGCGTGTACCGCCTGCTCTGATTGCCAGCAGCCACCCTCCAGGTTCAACACCGGCGGCCACGGATTCGGATAACAGATCTATAGCCATGGGTCTTAGAGGGCTTTGCAAAATCTCCTTGCGCTTTTCAAGGATATCTTCCAGCTTGGGGGCAGAGAAAATAAAAGTTTCGGTTGCCTCGGGAAGTGAGTGAACACGGAAATTTATGCTGGTGATGACGGCCAACGTGCCGAAGCTGCCGATCAATAACTTGCCCATATCTAACCCGGCTACGTTCTTGACCACCATGCCTCCGGTTTTGATCAGTTTCCCGTCAAGGGTGGCAAAGGTCATTCCAATCACTAGATCGCGTGCTGTTCCGTAGCCTCGCCGCATGGGACCGCTACCATTGGCCGCCAGGACGCCTCCTATGGTTGCCTCTTCGATAAAAGGAGGATCAAGTGCAATCATTTGACTGTTACGGCGTAGGAGTTCCTGTAATCTTGCAAAAGATAGGCCGGCTCCTACGCTTATCGTTAGATCATTGCGCTCGTAATCCAATACCTCGTTGAGGGCTGCGGTCGAGATGTTGACATCGGAAGGGAGAATCGGACCTGCCATCAGCCGCTTTGAGCTATTTCCGAGGACGTTGATGGTGTAACCGGAGGCGGCTGAATCGCGAAGGATCATTGCCAGGTCGCCCGCGGATGAAGGTCTCAAAACAGTCATGTTCGACATCACTATACGACTGTCCGGTTTTGGATGAGGATCACGGCTATTGAAATGGTCTACTTATAGATGCAGTTCTAACCGGGACGAGCTTCACGATAAACTATGGATTTTGAATTTACGCCGGAGCAGAATCAGCTCCGTAAAGCGATCCGCGACTTTGCGGAAGCAGAAATTGGCCCGCACGTTCTGGAGTGGGATGAGAACCAGACATTTCCACTGGACGTTGTTAAAAAGGCTGGCGAGATGGGCTTATTGGGGGCTATCTTTCCAGAAGAACTCGGCGGTGCCGGGTTTGGCTACATTGAATATTCCATCATCATTGAGGAACTGGCGAGGGTGGACCCGAGCGTTGCCTTGATTGTTGCGGCACATAATTCACTCTGCACGAATCACATTTACCTCGCGGGCAATGAGGAGCAGCGAAAGAAATATATTCCGAAGCTGGCGACCGGCGAGTGGATTGGCTGCTGGTCGCTGACGGAGCCGGAAGCGGGTTCGGATGCGGCGGGAACGCGTTCCAAGGCGATCTTGAGCGATGGCGAGTGGATTTTAAATGGCGGCAAGACGTTTACGACAAACGCGCACTATGCTGATGTCTGCGTGGCTATGGCGGTGACGGACCGCTCCGCGTCACAGCACGGAATTTCTGCCTTCATTTTAGAGAAGGACATGGCGGGGTACCGGGTCGGCAAAAAGGAAAATAAGCTCGGCATGCGGGCCAGCGCCACGGGCGAAGTTCTATTTTCAAATTGCCGTTTGCCGCAGTCGCAACTGCTCGGAAAGGCAGGTGAAGGATTTGTCGATAGCTTGCGTATTTTGGATGGAGGCAGGATCTCCATTGCGGCGCTGTCTATTGGCATCGCACAAGGCGCTTTCGAGCAGGCTTTGAAGTACTCGAAGCAGCGCAAACAGTTTGGGCGTTTTATTTCGGAGTTCCAGTCAATTCAGGACAAGCTCGCGAACATGGCTACTTCCATTGAGGCGGCACGCTGGCTTACTTATTGCGCGGGCGCTCGGAAAGATGCTGGTAGACGTGTGACTAAGGAGTCGGCCATGGCAAAGCTGTTTGCTTCCGAGATGGCGGTTTCCGTGGCGGACCAGGCGCTCCAGATTCATGGCGGCTATGGCTTTATCAAAGACTATCCGGTTGAGAAATTCTACCGCGATGTGAAGCTTTGCACGATCGGCGAGGGAACGAGTGAAATTCAACGTCTAGTGATTGCCCGCCAATTGTTAAAAGAATAGATTGGCCGCAACTTCGAAAACAGAACAGCTAGGGGAGTCAATCCTCAGGGGAGACCTTCGCGCCCTGGCTCGTGCCGCTACCCTGATCGAAAGACAAACTGCCGAGGGGCGGACGCTCACTTCATCACTGTTTCCATACACGGGCCGGGCCGTGACGGTTGGCATCACTGGTCCGCCAGGAGCAGGGAAAAGCACGCTAGTCGATCAGTTGATTAAGAGCCTGCGCCTCCAGGGTAAGACCGTGGGTGTCATCGCCGTCGATCCGAGCAGTCCTTTTTCGGGAGGCGCAATTTTGGGCGACCGGATACGCATGGGAGATCATTACCGTGATGAGGGCGTGTTTATCCGGTCGATGGCGACCCGAGGGCAGTTAGGCGGCGTTGCCCGAGGCACGCTGGAACTGGCGCTTTTGTTGGATGCCGCCGGGCGTGATGTTGTTTTGATTGAGACTGTTGGTGTAGGTCAAGATGAGATTGCCATTGCGCGGTTGGCGGACATTACGGTAGTGGTGCTGGTGCCGGGATTAGGCGATGATGTGCAGGCTCTGAAAGCCGGTATTTTGGAAATTGCCGATGTGTTTGCCATCAATAAAGCGGATCTGCCGGGAACTGACCGGTTGGAACAGGAGATCCGGGCCATGCAAAGCTACAGCAGCGCTTCCGAGCGGGAAAACGCGGCTCCCGTGCGGCGCGTGACCGCCAATGATGGCGGCGGCGTTTTGGAGCTTTGGTCGGAGATTACCAGGATCGCTGAGAAACGTGGCCGGAAGGGTGCGCAAGCGGAAACGTGGGCTGTTCGTTTACGTGAATTATTACGAGAGCGTTTGGATTCCGAGTTATTGCTAAGTCTATTGCACAAACATGCGCGGCAAGTGGCCGAGAAGCAGGAAGATCCTTACCAAGCAGTCGAAGCTCTCCGGGCAAGTTTACTGTAGATCACCACTGATCACGCGTGGACCGCTACACCGGCTATTACGGCTGCTTGACGGAGCTGATTGTCTAGCGTAGCTAGCGGTACCCCCTCGCGGAGCGCTAACTCCAGGTAGGCGGCGTCGTAAGCACTCAAGTTATAAGTACGCACTAGCAGGAGCGTTGCATCAAATGGCTGCATAACGGGTGGGCGATCCACCTGGATATCCAGTTCGCTCAGCAGTTTGACAAATTGAACAGTATCCGCGGAAGTGATGCGTTTCTTGCGTTCATTGACTACGAGTACCTTTGCCATCTCTAAGGGCCAAATTGCCGGCGCATAAAGCTTTAAATCTTTTGAGCGCTTCAAAAGATGTCGCGCATACTCGGTTTGTTCATCCTCAAAGCACCAGGCAGCAGTAATCGAGGCATCAATCACAATTGCGTTCAAAACCTTCTGCCTTCGTCAATCATCTCGCGAATGCTGAGTCCTTCCAGCTTGCGGCCTTTACCGAATTCTAGAAGGTCCTTAATAACCTCTGAGCGACTCCGTTTTGTGGGGAGCTGATAGGTACCAGCTGTGCGACAGGTTTGCCGTGCCGGGTAATCGTAATACTTTCACCTTCACAAACACGATCTAATAACTCTGCAAGGTGAGTTTTTGCTTCAAATGCGCCTACAACATCCATAGAATTATCTTATAAGGGCTGGTTGTCTAGTTGGAGCTGCCGTTTGACTATGTGTTTGATTCACTTTCGATAAGGAAATTTAATTCTTATCAAGCAGTCGAAGCTCTCCGGGCCAAGTTTACTGTAGATCACCACTGTGGACTAGTACGTGCTACTCACTTGATTAGTGTTCCAGCGATAGGCCAGACCGGATTTAGCTGAATTGTTTGGGAAGTATCCGGTTCGCTATGCTTCGGAAGAAATCCATCAAAGGAGAGGTTGCGCCTCTTTTCTTTTCATGTAGGGATCTTGTATGCCACGCTGTGTTCTTTTCTTCGTTTTTTGTGCTGTCTTCTTGTCACTCCAGCCGCACGCGCAGTTACTTGGCGACCGGTTACAGCTCAGGAACTATCGCTGAAGAAGTCGCAAAACGACTCTGAGGCGGATGTTGAGGGACTGTTCCGGGAAGTTCGCGTCTTGAATGATGCCGCGATGTTCGGTTATCCCCAGAATGTTATCTTAGCTCGACTTTGGCCATCAGGCCGCACGGCACAGCACAGAGAGTAAGGACTGGCGCAGGACTCGGGAGAGTTTTGCAACCTGCTTTTGGCGACGGAACAGACGAAAACCCTGGTTTGCCCAGTAGTGCTGAGGCACGGCGGCG
>JBJMGL010000487.1:0-7845 GCA_045807985.1 Bryobacteraceae bacterium | reverse complement strand
CCGAGTCGCGCCCGGTGCAACCGCCCGAGCAAGGACGGGTCATCAGCATTCCGCCAGTGGGTGGCCTGCATCATCGTTACGAGCGGCGCGCGGCCTGAGCACGGGGCAACCTTTCGTTCCGCTCTCCTCGAGTTGAATTCCGAGGAGAGTGTCCGCCTGTCCCTCGCCGTTTCGACTTTCCTGCCCTGCTCCCACAATTTCCTGCTGGGATCACTCGGCCCAAACGGCAACGGGATCAGGTGCCGGTTTCCGTGTCTTTTCGACAGGGCCTCTCTGCTGCCGAATGGGGCGCAAAACTCAATTTACGAGAACGACAGACGGTTTGACGGCTTTCTCAGTTTTCTCGTTCCGTCGAAGAACGGTACATGGCAGTACCTCCTGGATTGCTTCAGCTACTTCACGCCACCTCACTCGCCCGACAACGTCAACCTCCTCGCGGGTTTAAATTACGTGGCAGACTCGGAGCAAATTAGCGACACGCCCTATCGAGATTACCTGTACCGTTTGGGGAATATACCTTGGGGAACCTGGCAGCCAAATATTACGCAGATGATTCCGGCCTCTGCGGGAACTACTTTTCTTAACGAGGCATTACCGCTGGTCACTCCAGCCGCTGCCAGCGAGTCGGTCACGGTCGAAATCTTTGCCTGGAAAACGTCACTCTTTCAGCGGCCTTTGTTCCGAGCGCCGGAGGAGGAACATGTTTTTGGCATTGCCATGCTACGAGCATCGCGGGACCCGAACGATGTGCCGCGCATGCTTTCCGGAAACCGGACGCTGCTTGAAAAAGGACGAGTCCTGGGAGGGACTTTCTACCCTTTTACCGCAGCGGTTCTATCACGACATGATTGGAAGCTGCACTATGGCCCGTACTGGGACAAACTGGTCAACGCAAAACACGGTTACGATCCCTTCGGTGTTATCGCATCCGGTCCTGATCTCTTTCGCGGCCATCGGGATTCACAGTAGCAAACGAGGATCACTGTATGCGTACGCAGGTTGGGATCATAGGCGCGGGTCCGGCGGGATTGACACTCGCACGCTTGCTTCAGCAGCATGGAATTCAGTCCGTCATCGTCGAAACGCGAAGCCGGAAGCAGGTGGAAGAGCGGGATCGCGCCGGAGTTCTCGAGCAGGGCACGGTGAGCTTGTTCAATGCAAAAATTCTGGGTCAACGCAGCGTCATATTTCTGCATACGGCGTTTACGATCTTTGCTGCTTCTCTAATTCGATGGTGACATTTCCGATAGGAAACCCAAGCTGCAATCGAAATTGCACAGGGATGCGATTCGCGTCGTCGCTGATCCAGACAAAGAGCCGACCCTTGCGCCTGTAAAGCACGTTGTCAAATAGGAAAGCCTCATACCGGATGGTCTGGTAGGTCTTGCCGTTGAGAGAAATGCTTTCCTTCCCTTGCGCCTCTATCTTGGCGTTGACCACCTTCTTTCCATCGGTAACAGGGAAGGTTGCCGATTTGCCGGGTTCGACATCAGCCGCTCTCAAGGCAGAGAGCGCTCCCACGATTTCGTGTGTGCAAGGAGGAACGTCCAGCTCCTTTTGGTTGTTTGCATTTTTGATCAAATCGCGTTCGTCATACCGCACCACTCGCCGGTTTGCTTCAAAGGTCAATCGCGTAATGGTATGACGCTTGCCCTCCTGCGCGTCCAGAACAGACTGGGAAGCGCAAAATTTGGAATCACTCGTGAGGCGGTAAGCGTCGAGAACTTTGTAGAGCCGTGTGACAAGCCCAGCGCTTTGGATATCCAGATTGGTTTGCCAAGTGTCCGATCCTGCCCGCGATAGATCGACGGTTGCTGATCCCGCCGTAACCAAGCGCCATTCGACTCGATAAGTCAGTTTCTCTGGAAACGGAAATTTGGACGACTTAGCAGAATCCTGTGCTGAAGTGAATGGGCTTATGACCGATAGTAGTACTACTACACAGCACAGAAGCAGACGAGTTCGAAGCATTAAGGTTCGGAGGTTTTCACTTTGTACTCCCAGCAGGGAAGCCAATACTTACAGTTTGGCAGAGGCTAGGAAACTAAGCAACCGTTACAAAGAAGGTAAAACCAATTCACAAGTCCTAGAGGTCAAACTTCGGTTCTACGGGTTTGAGAGGATTTATCTTGGCCAAGCACATATCAGTATGCCCGAAACCTTAGCCAATTTGCTCTACGACAATTATTTGCCTTTCCGCCTTTATGCCGAACACAAGAACGGCGCGACGCCTGCCCAGCTCGCCGCCTCCTTTGCTTTGCCGGTACAATGGGTGGAAGAACGCATCGAAGCCGCCCGGCTGTGCATTGAAAAGCAGGTACGCCTGGAGTTGGTGAATTAACGCATTGTAAGCTGGTTAAGCTTTATGCTAATGGTTCCTGATTAGGAAACTTAGCGATTTGTTTTCGTTGTCGTGACTGCGACTACCTTATAATTCTCTTGTACGCTTCCAGGTTGGAAACACTAACGCTAATGCCGTCAAAGAACATCGTTGTTCGCTACTTCCGAAGACTTCTTGACCGTTTGGTTTCACGATCTACGCTTCTCTGAAAGAGATTTGTTTATTTACCGCTAGATATTGACCTGTTCTTCGCGGGGCGGGTCATCGCCAGGCCGGTAATAAAACTGGGCGCACTCTTCCGCCAATATGCCCCCGATCATCTCTACATCTCCCCGGAATGCATCGCGAATCAGATCGGCTGCATTGAAGTGCTTGGTATCGAAGTACATACTATGCACATCGTTTCGGGTCGCGCCGTAAACAACCCGCGTGATTTTCGCCCAGATACAAGCCACGCTGCACATCCCGCAAGGCTGGAGCGTGCAATACAGAGTGCATCCGCGAAAGTCAGTCGTTTGAAGCTTTTCCCCCAGCTTGCGCAGCGTCACAATTTCAGCGTGCGCCGTGGGATCATGCTTCAGTTCCGCTTCATTGTGCCCCGCTGCCAGCACTTCTCCATTACGAACAATGACGCATCCCACTTCTCCCGCTCCTGGTGTCTGATCGCCTTTTTGCGCCTGCTCAATCGCCAGCCGCATAAATCGCTCGTCTTCGGGCAAAGCTCCACCACTTTTAGCAGACATACGAATTTGCCTGACTAAGCCGCTGGCTCATTCTGTGTGCGAGTCAGCCAGTTGCTCAGCTTCTGCCAAGGACGAAACTGGACGGGCTTGATCTTTTGCGCTGATGTCGGAGTGCTTGTCCCGCGTGGTTTGGGCAGCACCACGCTATTCGCGAGATGCCCAATGAACTGCGTAGCATCCGGCGCAACACCGGCAAAGCGCGCCGCCAGATATGCATCAAGGCCGATCGTGATCTCCGTCCGTCCCTCGACCACTGCCTGAAAAATCTTCCGCGCCGCACCCTCCGAAGAATGTGCCACGCCGGGCAGGGAAGCGCCCAGGCTAAACCATCGGTACTCCTTTTCCAACTCACCCACCACAATGGCGTTCGGATACGACCCCGTGCGCATTAACCCCGGACAAACCGTCGTTACGCGAATGCCTTTCGAACGCAGTTCCGCATGCAGTGTTTCCGAAAATCCGACGGCTGCGAACTTGCTCGCCACATACGGAGCCAGATGCGGAACTGGAATCTTCCCGCCAATCGATGTGATGTTCACAATTGCGCCGTCTTTCCGCTGAAGCATTTGCGGAAGCACGGCATAAGTCGTTTGCAGGGCGGAGAAGAAGTTGGCATCCATCGAGTCCCGGTACGCTTCGAGCGGCTGTTTCTCAACCGGACCTACATGAATGTTCCCGGCATTGTTAATCAATACATCGACGCGCCCAAAATGTTCCGTCGCTTGTTGAATCAGCTTTTCGCACTCCGCTGCCTTCGTCAGATCGCATGGCACAAGTAATAGATCGCTCACGTTGGAAATCGCGCCTCGCTCCAGCAGAAAGATAGGTGCCCGCTCCAGTTCCGCCTTATCGCGCGCCGCCAGCACCAGCCGCGCGCCCGCCTTGCCGAAATCCGTGGCCATCTGGAGTCCCAGCCCGCGAGACCCGCCCGTGATGACCACCACTTTGCCGGCCATGGACACCGGGTTCGGCTTTTGAAACAGAACCCGCACAAAAGCCGCGCCCGCTATGGCTCCGCCGACGCCCATAGCCGCAATCGAAATTTTCTTTGCATCCAGTGTTGGCATAAAATCTAGGCAACCTCCCTGCGCGTCCCCATGCTCGCGTCAACAGCTATACCTGGGTTCGCCGCTTCGCAATTATCGCAATTTTGGCAAGGACCGTGAAAATCATCGCCAAAATAGTGGAGCAGATGCTCACGGCGGCAGGAATTGGCGTCGGCATATTCGCGCATCTGTCGCAAACGCTCTTTGTTCATCTCCTTGCGCTGTTCCTGCTGCTCCGCAACTTCCTGAACCGCCTCGTCCACGTCGGCATTTTCCCTCAACTGAACTTCGCCACTAGGCAAAGTTTCAACCACGCCCACATCTTCCAATCGCTGAATCGCGCTGGTCAACTTGCGCGTGGAGAGGCTTGTTTCTTCGACAATCTCTTTCGGAGTAACCGGCGCATCCTGCTCGGCAATTGCTTCCACCACTTCCTCAAGCTGCTTGGTATCTAACTTACCCTGCCCGGTATGAAACGCCTGCGCGCCGATATCCTGCTCGCGAAAGAATAGAATCGCTTCCGCCTTCTCGCCATTCCGGCCCGCGCGGCCAATCTCCTGATAATAAGAATCGAGTGAGTCGGGAGCGTCATAGTGATACACAAACCGGATATCCGATTTGTCGATTCCCATGCCAAACGCATTCGTGGCAACAATCACATCGGCATCACCGGACATAAACTTGTCCTGGATCTCATCCCGCTCCACAGCCTTCAGTCCGGCATGGTAGTAAAGCGCCGGAATGCCCTCCTCTGCCAAGCTATGCATGATTGCCTCTGCCGCTTTGCGTGTACCTGTATACACAACGCCTGGTTTCTCTGCCCAGCGGACACGGTGAATCAAAGCCTCCATTTTCCTTTCTTCTTCCTTGAAATGATCCACGCGCAGGTAAATATTAGGACGGTCAAAACCGCCGACCAGAATCTTGGGCTCCCACATGCCGAGCCGCCCGGTAATCTCCTCGCGCACTTGCGCTGAAGCCGTAGCCGTCATCGCCAGAACCATGGGATGGTTTAACCGCTCCACCGCATGACCCAGTTGCAGGTAGTCGGGCCTGAAATCATGCCCCCACTCGCTGATGCAATGCGCCTCATCGACTACAAACAACGTGATCTTGGCATTGCTCAAGGCCTCGATGGTCTCCTCCTTGCGCAATTGCTCCGGGGCTAAAAAAATAAACTTGTATCGCCCTTCCTGAATTCGCTCGAAATTCTCGCGAAGTTCGGACACCTTCTGGGTTGAGTTGATGAGAACGGCTTCCACTGGTGTATCTTGTGACTGAATCGAGTCCACCTGATCCTTCTGCAAAGCGATCAAAGGTGAAACCACAAGCACCGAGCCATCCATCATTAATCCGGCAATTTGATAGATGGCGGATTTCCCGGACCCGGTCGGCATCACGACCAGTGTGTCTTGCTTCGCCAGCAAAGCAAGAATTGCTTCTTCTTGTCCGTGGCGTAATTTTTTATATCCGAAGTTTTTCTGGGCAACTGTAAGAATATCCGGCTGTTTCGCTGATCGCGCCTTGGAAGTAGGCATTCGGAAATGTGATTGCCTAGAGGAAATCAACGTTACAGTGGAGATATTCGGGTAGCAACGAAATTTGCGTGACACTTCAAATCGTCATTGCAATCGAACGAGATATGAATGACATTAGCCAGCTACCGCATGAATTAGATCGCAAAAAACGCCAATGCAGGGCCATTATTGAAACACCAAAAGGCAGACGGACAAAATTCAAGTACGAAAACGACTCAGGCTTGTTTTCACTTTCCAAGGTACTTCCGCAGGGCTTCAGCTTTCCATTTGACTTCGGGTTTGTTCCTTCCACAATAGCGGAAGACGGCGATCCAGCCGACGTGATCGTATTGATGGAAGAGCCTGCACACGTCGGATGTCTGCTGCAAGTGCGTTTGCTCGGCGCTATCAAGATCGTGCAAACAGAAGACGGCAAGAAAACGCCTAATGACCGTCTTGTAGCAGTGCCAGTGCAATCGCAAGAATTCGCAAAAGTACAGACGCTCGATGACTTACGCAGCAATTTAACGGAGGAAGTAGCAGACTTTCTTGCTCTATACAACAAAAACTCAGACCTGCAGGATGAAGTGACGGGAACGTGCGGCCCGGAAGAAGCGATGGATTTGCTGGAAAAAGCGGCGCGCCAATTTGAAGAAGGCGCAAAGGGCAAGTAGCTGAACTCTATAACTCAACCCTTCTTAAACGCAGCGCGTTAGCAATCACAGAAACCGAACTGAACGTCATCGCCGCGCTGGCAATCGTAGGGCTCAGCACGATGCCAAAGAACGGATAAAGAATACCTGCGGCGATCGGCACTCCTAGGACGTTATAAATAAAGGCGAAAAACAAGTTCTGCCGAATATTTCGCATTGTGGCGCGGCTGAGGCGCAGAGCGCGAAGAATGCCGCGCAGATCTCCGTGCAAAAGAGTAATCCCGGCATTTTCAATTGCTACATCCGTGCCCGTTCCCATGGCAATACCAACCTGTGCGGCGGCCAGCGCGGGCGCATCATTCACTCCATCCCCGGCCATCGCCACAATATGGCCACCCGCCTGTAACTTTCTGACGGCATCCGCCTTCCCATTCGGCATGACATCTGCCTGTACATCCTCAATGCCTAGTTGTTTGGCAACCGCAACCGCCGTAGCGCGACCATCGCCGGTCAAAAGGGAAACCCGCACGCCTTGTTTCCGCATGGTCTCGATCACCTCGGGCGTAGACGACTTAATCGGATCGGCCACTACCAGCAAACCGGCAGGCTCACCGTTAATCGCCACAAAAAACACCGACTCGCCCGCTGACCGGCATGCCTCCGCTTGCCGCACCAGTTCTTCAGTGCTGACATTCGATGCCTTCAGCAAGCCAGCATTGCCAACTGCCACCGTCTTCGCGTCAACGATTCCGCGGACGCCCCCTCCGGTTGCAGACTCAAAATTGTCCACGCGCTTCAGCGGTAAGCCGCGCTCCTTGGCGGCGCCAATCACAGCAGCCGCCAGCGGATGTTCGCTCAACTGCTCCAAGCTAGCCGCAAGCTGCAGAATCTCACTTTCGGAAAAATCACGGAGCGTATTCACGTGCGTGAGTTTCGGCTTGCCTTCCGTAAGGGTGCCCGTTTTATCAACAACCAAAGTGTCAATCTTGCCCAACACTTCCAGCGCCTCTGCATTGCGGACCAGCACGCCCGCGCTAGCCCCGCGCCCCGTGCCGACTGTAATCGACATCGGCGTGGCAAGACCAAGCGCGCACGGACACGCAATAATCAGCACCGCGACCGCGCTAACAAACGCATGAGCCAGACGCGGCTCCGGGCCGAAAATTATCCAAAGCGCAAACGTGAGGACTGCAGCTGCCATCACAGCCGGAACGAACCACCCGGCAACACGATCCGCTAAACGCTGAATGGGCGCTCGGGTGCGCTGCGCCTCACTGACCAGCCGGACAATCTGACTCAGCAGCGTATCGCTCCCTACTCGCTCGGTGCGCATGGCAAAACTTCCGGTTGTATTCACCGTACCCGCTATCACGCGGGAGCCCTGCAACTTCTCAACCGGCATTGACTCGCCCGTCACCATGGATTCATCAACCGCGCTTCTGCCTTCCTGCACGACTCCATCTACCGGAATCTTCTCGCCCGGACGGACCCGCAATGTATCGCCAACTCCTACCTGATCAATGGGAACGTCCCGCTCGCCACCGT
>JBJMGL010000486.1:0-12389 GCA_045807985.1 Bryobacteraceae bacterium | reverse complement strand
TGCCGGGCTTTTGCAGGAAACCGAGATCGCGAAACCAGTCGATGAAGCGGTATTGCCAAGCGCCAAACGGTATGCCGTTGCGGTCCGTCAAACCGCCAGTCATGCGGCTGCCGTCGGGCAACGGGTCGCCGGGGTGGCGACCATTGCCGTAAATGTGCATCTCGATATTCGGCACACCGATGGCCAGCATCGCGCTGAAGTATTCGATGGCCCAGACCGCATGAACCCGGTCTCCCGAGCCGCCGCAAACCACGAAGGCCGGAGGAACATTACGCGGAATCGGTGGGGCCGTTCGATTACGAGCAAAAGGCGAGGGACCGGGATAGATGACGCCCACGAAGTCGGGTCGCGCAGTCATTCCCGCCAGAGGATCGTCGGGATTGCTGTTCTTCTTGTCGAAGTCTGCAAACTGGACGGCCGCCGAAGTGGCTAACTCCGCGCCCGCCGAGAAGCCCATGATGCCGATCTTGTTCGGATCAATATTCAACTCCCTGGCATGAGCTCGCACGAGACGGATGGACTGGAGCGCATCGTTCACCGCATCGGCCTGCACGTTATAACCATCACGGCGCAGGCGATTCCGCAAAATGACGGTGTTGACGCCGTAGTTGTAGAAAAAGGGAACGAAATCAGCGCTCTCACTGCCTACGTTCAGGGTA
The DNA here is from genome assembly GCA_045807985.1 of Bryobacteraceae bacterium. Taxonomy (GTDB): domain Bacteria; phylum Acidobacteriota; class Terriglobia; order Bryobacterales; family Bryobacteraceae; genus Bog-105. Next base: position 11,730 of record JBJMGL010000486.1, on the reverse strand, counting down.
TTGTGGCCCCCGCCCGCCACCAGGATCACCGCTGTACCGGTATTGAGGCCGCGATCCACTGTATGGATCTCGATGGAGGGGTTGTGAATGTTGACGATGCTGTTGATGCGCCCCGGTACTGTTTGGCTCATATTGTATTGTTCGGGCTCGCGGACTCGATCCGTTTTGAGGAACGGTGAGCCGGGTGGATATAAAGGGGCCACGATGCCGCCCGGCAGGATGGGGGACGGAGCATAGGCCGCGCCGGTCGCCGGTCCTGGTTTCGGCACTCCGAGAGGAGCGGGAAGGGGAGCAAGCGTTGTCCGGCTAGCGGCCGTTGCCGGTTGTGAAGCGTTTTGTGCATCGGCGTTGGTTAATGCCAGTGTCGACAAAAGCAGCGGAGTGAAAGCGAATCTGATTCCCATTCTTCTCATTGATGGCCGTTGCGATTAGGCAGGCCAGCGCCGGTCTGCCGCTTTGGGCCACCAAGCGCCGGGCACGAAGAAGTTGTGCCAATCCAGTTTGCAGGTTTCCAACATTTGTAAGCCGTATTCACAGCGTTTTAAATCCGCTGCGGTCTCGTTTGCCGTCCCAAATCCGAATTTGCAACCCGCCTGCTTGGCTCGTTCGAGAAACGCGCGGCCCGGCAGTTGCTCCCGTGTATTAATCTCGACAGCCACCTGGTTTTTGAGGAGCGCATCTATTAGTTTAGTTACTCTGTATTCCGTCCACAGTTGATCTGCTTCCGCCCTCATTGCAGCGGGAAGGTAGGTCGGAAAAGCGTAGAGGTCAATTGGCTCCGTATTCAGCCGCTCAACGATCTGGTCCACGAGACTATCCAGGAATGCTTGCCGGTTCTGGATCGAGGCCGCCTCCTCCGGCACCCAGAGCCGTACCGGACGGTTTTGGCTATTGATCCAGACCCGGCCATCCGCCAGGACGTAGTCAAATTGTTGTGCTGTCTTCTGTGAGATAGTGCGCGTCCAAGTGCGATGGGTTGCATAGAGCGCGCAGAAAACCGGCTTTCCAGCAAGAGAATTTAACCACCGTCGGGCGTCTGCGTCATCCTGAAACGTCGTACTGGAGGCCGTAATCCCGTACTGAATTCCATCTCTGCGTGATTTCCGCAGCGCCTCTTCGAGAGTCATGCCATCTCGCAGGAAGACTTGATAGTCCACCATCGGAACGTTATGCCGCCCCAGGTTAATAATCTGGCGGTAGACATTGTCAACGGCGGGCGGCGCACTCGAATACGCCGCCAAATGGTCGGGTAGTGGCCGGACCCGGACCTTGCGATATGAAACTCTTGATCCGTTGTTGTGGCATTGCAACGCAAAGGTGCCATGGTCGAGGAATCGCCCCCGTTCTCCTCCTTCGGGAATCACTGGGGGAGTCGGCTCGACATAGTCCACCAGCAACTCCTCATTTAGTCGAATCTGAACGTTCTTACCGTGTACGGTCACACGCATCCGGAACGGCTTCTCATCTGGAACCAGTTGCTTGTACATATTCCGGAGTCCATAGAGAGAACCGGTTCTTTTCCGTTCCAAGTACCCGCCTTCCCCACGTGCCGTGTTGTTGACTTGCACTTCGAAACCCTTCTCGGGAAAGCCGGTTTCCTGATAAGCCGTGTGAAAGTAAACGCCGGAGTTACAGTCTGGTTGGGTCGTCAGTTCCACTTCAAGCTCGAAGTTTCGGAAGTCCGCTGCTCGTACCGAGCCCGTGTAAAACAGATGCGAACGCGGCCCATCAGCGGTGAGCGCACCATCAAGTACTTTCCACGAGCTTTTGTTCTCGCTAGGTTGCCAACCGTTCAAGGTGTGGCCATCAAAAAGATCTATCCACTCTTCCCTCCCGGCTGCGATTCGAAACGAGGCAGTGGTTACCAAGCCCACCAATCCTCGTCTGCTGATTTCGTGCTTGCTCCAAGACAGGCCTTTCAGGATATCCGGTTGAGGGCTACGGCTGCTCATCGATGCCCAACCATCATAGCTCCAGCGGGAGGCCATCAAGAGTTAAGTCCGGCCTATCACAATTTTGAAAAACACAATTAACGGAAGCGTTGCGGGAAGAGTGAGCAATCTTGCTCTGCCCGCATTACAATAAAAGCTCCACAGGATGTACTCAATGAGTGATCTTGAAGAGGCCCAAACACATTTACGCGCTTCTTTGCCCGAAGGCAGCAGGCTTGAAGTGGATCTCGCGGCGATGTGGAATGAACTGGATTAACTTACAGTCGACCGTCAGGTATGACTCCCATTCTCGAAACAACACGTCTGATACTTCGCCCGCTGGAACTTGCCGACGCTGATGAGATTCAACTTCTTTTTCCGCAATGGGAGATTGTTCGTTATTTAGCAAATCAAGTGCCGTGGCCATATCCTTCTGATGGAGCCTATGTGTTTTACCGCGATGTCGCTCTGCCAGCGATGGCATCCGGGAACGCTTGGCATTGGACACTACGACTTAAAAGTGCTCCCGAACGCATAATAGGAAGCATCGGTCTCATGAAGGGTGAGGACACTAATCGTGGCTTCTGGCTTGGGGCGCCGTGGCAAGGAAAGGGTCTTATGAGCGAAGCCACTGAAATTGTGACCGATTACTGGTTTAACATCCTCAAATTTTCGGTGCTGCGAGTCCCCAAGGCCATAGTGAATACAGCGTCAAGGCGAATTTCCGAGAAACACGGTATGCGTGTTGTTGCCGTAGAGGAGCGGGACTATGTTTCTGGACGCCTTTCTACAGAAATATGGGAGATTACCGCTAACGAGTGGAACGCTCGCAAGCGTGACCGCTAGTCAGCAGCTTACTTATGGCGCTTCCTGCGCGCCGGACCGGATAGCGGCTTTGGCGTGGGCGACCCAGGTTTCGTAGAGGTAGCGATCACGTTGCGTGTTCCAGACGGAATCGGGAAGAGCGTGAAGCAGATCGTGATTGATGGCGGGGATATCGTTGCCAAGCGCGATTGTGCCGCCTTCCCCACGCTCGTTCTTCAGGTTGCTGGAGTCAACATGGCTGCGAGCGGCCCACTCGGATATGCGCGTTTCCGGCATGGCTTGAATACTGTTCCTTGTCCAGTTAGGGAAGTTTAACTTGTCCTCCAGCCAAAGGGCGACAGGTTTGGTGATGAAGTAAGGGCGGTGGCCCCCGTCGGGCGTAAAGCCGAAATCAAACACGTTTTTGCGGCTGCCTGCTTCCGCAACCGTGCGCTCTTGAAGATTCGTGAAAAAGTCCTGGCTATGACGGGGGATGTCGACGACCTGATCGGCTGTGCCATTCCAGATGAGAGTGGGGCCGCGCTTCGCGTGCAGCGCGTAGATTACCGGCCCGCGATCACCGAGAAATTTGAGCGACTGATAGGGAATAGCTTGGCACATCTTCCGGCTGGAATCCCAATAACCGCCGGGGCCGTCGAGGTCGCCGCCGCCTACGAGCACACAGGCGTGGACGCGAGTATCGACCGCACACTCCAGCGAGCTGATGAGCGACCCCATGGAATAGCCAAGCACGGCAATACGGCCTCGATCGACGTCTTTGCGGCGGGACAAGTAATTCGTGGCTTGCATAATGTCTTCCACCATTTGGCCTCCCATGCGACGGCCCATGTCATCGGGGGGCAGATATGCGTCGTGTTGGCTCGTACCTGACTCGCGCAGGTGATTGCGCTCAAACTCGCCGATAGCATCATAAGTAAGCACTACTGCACCGGCACGCGCATAGAGAATGCCGGCCCAATAGGCGTACCAGGACGATTTATCTCCTCCGTGACCATTGACGATGACTAAGGCCGGACCACGTTTCCGTTTCGGATTTGACGAATGATAAATAATAGCGGGGATGCGAAGGTTGTAAGCAGTCGCGTAGGAGACGCGGTCGGCAGTAATGCCGGGCACCGGGGAGAAATCGCCGTACCGCTTATCTTCCAGCTTGGGAAGCTCCTCGGGAATGTGCAGGGTTTCGCGAATTTGCTTGCGAAGATCCTTCCAGTCGTGATGAGCCGCTACCGCGAGAACGCAGCAGGTAAGACCAACTAAAGGGGTAAGGCGAAGTGACCGCACTCGGACTACATGGTAACGAAGCAGAGGGGCAGAGTTGCAAAATGGTCTTATGAAACGAGTCCTGATTCCGTATCGCCATTACAGCAAGCTAAAGCCATATGTGGAGTCAGTGCGGGCAAGCGGTCTGGAAGCTGTTCCCATTTCGGTTTCAGAGGCGCCAAAAATCAATGGCTTTCACGGATTGCTGCTGATGGGCGGGACCGATGTGAACCCCAAACTTTACGGCGAAACAGCACGGCCCGAGGTGGACCGGCCGGATGACGAACGGGATGCCGTGGAATGGCGATTGATTGATGAAGCGCTACAAGGGAACATGCCGATTCTCGCTATTTGCCGTGGAATGCAGCTACTGAATGTGCATTATGGCGGCACGCTGGTTCAGCATCTCGAACTACCGAAGCACGATACCGAGTTTGAGGATAAGGGAACTGTCGCGCATGAGGTCATTCTTGAACCACAAAGTCAGCTGGCGGAAACTGCAGGCGCGACACGCCTCCAGGTCAACTCGCGGCATCATCAGGCCGTCAGCCGTGTTGGTGAAGGACTGCAAGTATCGGCCCGCGATTCGGAAGATGGAACGATAGAAGCTTTTGAACAACCTGATAAGGACTTCGTCATCGCTGTGCAATGGCACCCGGAAGATCAAACTCTTCGATACCCGGAGCAGAGGAATTTATTCAAACGTTTCGCGCAGGCATGTTGACCGTCATTTTTGTTTTTCGATGATGCTAATCGCGCCGTTACGCTCCAGAATGGCGTATTTGATCTGGTCCAGGGTTTTCACTCCCCTGGTGCGTGCGGCAGCCATCACATCGTCATCCGCGACTCGCATTTTGCTCATGGTTTCGACCTGCCATTGGCCCTTCTCCAGAACGGTAAGCGGCGTGCCATCCACAATCGCGCCTAAACGCGGGAAGCGAACCTTCAATGTCGAGACACTCCGATGCAGCAGCCCAACGGTGAGCACTGCACAAACCGCGTTGGTTACAGAGTGGTCGTCACCTACGGTTGACAGAATGATGACACCGCCCATAAGGAAAATCAGCACAAACTCCGTGGGCGTCAATTGCGCGCCAGGTCGCCGGCTCAGGATTCGCACAGTGAAAAGCAGAACAAAGTACCCGACGATGGCATGAATAATCGTGTACATAGAATTTTCCGCATTCCTCCTACGGCATGACGTAGATTTTCGTGTCGAACTCTTCCGCGCCTTCCACGCGCAGCGTGAGCGGGTAAATACCGGGTGCTGTGGGCTGCAAGGCAAACTGAATGGTATCCGGATGGGGCTTTGATTGGAATGTGTACAGGATTCCGTGTCCATCCAACGTAGAAGCATCCGGCTGTGGAATAATCCGCTGGTTGCCAAGCTCTTGTATCAGGCTATCGCTTACCCAAAGCCGTACCACCCCGTCGCGCTTGGCGTTCGGCCCGAATTTTATTGTAAGAATGGACGGCGTACTAAATCTTTCGATCCGCTCGTAAGAGATGTCCATGGTTCCATCGTTGGTGCGCGCATGAGCCTTAGCCAGAGGGCCTCGCCCGAAGCACCCCAAAAGATCGGCCACTACAATCGCGGCAAAAAGAATCCAGATTCGGTTTTCCCAACGCCACCACCGGCGCTGGAATTCGAGATCAGAGCCGACCGCTAACTCGTTATTGATCTTTGGAACACTGTCTCCAACTGGTTTTGTTTCTTCAATGGGCTCGGTTTGTACGAGAGATGGCATAAGTAATACAACCTTTCATCCTTGTTTACGTCCGTTGACCGGTTCAGGGCAAATCTATGAGTTTTCAGACTTTGGAATAATGCTGATCTCGCCATTGCGTTCCAGAACCGCATACTCAATCTGATCGAGCCGCTCCAGTCCTTGATCACGAGCGAACGTCATAACGTCATCATCCGTAAGCCGCATCTTGACCAATGTCTCGGTCTGCCATTTGCCTTTATCCAAAAGCACTAGCGGAGGTCCATCGACGATCCGGCCAAATGTGGTAGACCGGGATTTCAGCCAAGTAATGACGAAATGCGCGACGGCGATGCTTATGATCGTCGCAATGGCATTCGTAATTGAACGGTCATCACCAACCATGGGCGTCAACGTGACTCCGCCCATAAAAAAGATCAGGACATACTCAAACGGGGCTATCTGCTTGCCGGGGCGCCTGCCAACAATACGGACTATAAAAATCAGAAAGCAATATCCAAATATTCCTCGAAGAACGCCACCCATATCAGTACTTAAACTTTTAGATCCTGCGGAACAGAAATTTAGCTCTGGGTATTTTTACCAGAAACTTGACTGGTGAAATTCGTGTAATTGAAACGGAGCAAAAGTCGCCTAACACTCAAATCACTGTGTAAGTGGATAGCACCATGACTAACGAGCGAGTTATTGAAACGAATGTTCCCGCAAGAATGGACCGGCTGCCCTGGAGCGGTTGGCATCGCAAGATTGTTCTCGCGCTAGGAACTTCCTGGTTATTGGATGGACTGCAAGTCACCTTAGCTGGATCGCTAGCCGGTATCTTAAAAGACCCCAGGTCTTTAGGGCTAAGTGACGAAGAAGTGTCTGGGGGCGCCTCCGCTTACCTTGCGGGTGCTGTTTTAGGCGCGCTTATTTTTGGTTATTTAACGGACCGGCTGGGTCGTAGAAAATTGTTTCTTCTCACGCTGGCAATTTACTCCACGGCCACCCTTGCCTCCGCATTGTCCTGGAACTTTTTTTCTTTTGCTGTTTTCCGCTTTATCACTGGACTGGGTATTGGCGGTGAATATGCGGCGATCAACTCTGCTGTTGATGAGCTGATCCCGAGCAAGGTACGGGGAACCGTTGACTTGGTGGTAAACGCAACTTTTTGGGCGGGTGCCGCCATTGGCAGCCTTGCTTCCTTGCTTCTGCTCCAGGGCAACTTCCTAGGAGCTAATGTCGGGTGGCGATTGGCTTTTGCGGTAGCGGCGGTGCTGGCCTTAGGTGTTCTCTTTCTACGGCTGGGGGTGCCGGAAAGTCCGCGGTGGCTGATGCTGCGCGGCAAAGAAAATGATGCCAATAAAGTAGTTTGTGACATTGAGCAAACTGTTTCCCAAACAAAGGGTAAATTACCGGAGCCGGAAGGTGAAAAGCTCCGATTGCGGGTGCGTGATCACACACCCTGGCGCGAGATCTTCAACAATATCTGGAGAGATAACCGCAAGTTTTCAATGCTCGGCCTAACCCTGATGGTGGCGCAATCATTTTTCTACAATGCCATCTTCTTTACGTACGGCTTAGTGCTGAACAAGTTTTATGGGATCAGTGCTGAAAAATTGCCGCTGGAGTTGCTGCCATTTGCTCTTGGCAATCTTCTGGGCCCAATCATTTTAGGCAGGTTCTTTGACACGATAGGCCGTAAGCCGATGATTATTGCAACGTATGCACTTACGGGAATCATGCTTGCTGCGCTTGTGTTCCCATTTGCGACAGGAGCAATGTCAGCGCGGATGCTGGGAATTTCTTTCACCGCCATTTTCTTTGTTGCGTCGTCGGCAGCTAGCGCGGCTTATCTCACTGTTAGTGAGATTTTTCCGCTTGAAATCCGTGCGTTGGCGATTGCGATTTTTTATGCCATTGGCACTTTGATTGGCGGAGTCGGCGCGCCTATTCTATTTGGGTTCATGATTGGATCGGGCTCGCGATGGAACGTGGGCATCGGTTACCTGATCGGCGCAGCCCTCCTGATTATCGCGGCCATTGCGGAGTGGGCTTTCGGCGTAGAAGCTGCCGGGAAGTCGCTGGAATCTATTTCGAAACCACTACAAAGCGAGATATAGCTGAAAACAGCTTCTGAAATTTAAGCTGCTTCTGACCGCCTTGTCTCTGCATCCAAACCGGCAGAAAGGCGATCAGAAGCAATGAAAGCTGTGCAGCTGTATGAGTATGGACCGGCCGACAATTTAAAGTACGAGGAAGTTCCAACACCAGAGCCTGGCCCGGATGAGGTTCTGGTGAAGGTAACGGTTACAAGTATTAATCCGGTTGATTGGAAATTGCGGGCTGGCGTGTACAAGAACTTTATGCCGCTACAGTTTCCCGCCATCCTGGGCCATGATGTTGCCGGAGAGGTGATAAACGCAGGCGCGATTGTATCGCAGCTCCGGGAAGGCCAAAAAGTTTTGGGGCTGGTGAACCATAGCTACGCCGAATATTTAGTAGCCAAGGCGGACAGGCTTGCGCCCGTTCCCGAAGGGATGGATATGGAGCAGGCAGGCGCTTTGCCGCTGGTTGTGTTGACAGGCGCTTATTTAATTGAGGGTGCGGTGAAGCCGAAGACGAATGACACAGTACTCATTACAGGGGCGTTGGGCGGTGTTGGGCGTACCGCTGTCTTTGCAGCCAAGCAGCAGGGAGTGCGCGTTATTGCGGGGGTACGCGGCAAGCAGAAGGGCGAGGCTGAACGCTTGGGCGCGGACCAGGTAATTGCCATCGATAACGACGGCGAGATTGCCAGCATGCCGGAATTGGACGCAATTGCCGATACCGTGGGCGGCGAAGTCATTGGCAGGCTAATTCCGAAACTGAAAAAAGGCGGAGTGCTTGGGTCGGTGCTGGGTAAACCGCCAGCGGCTGAAGGCAAGGATATTCGAGTGGAAGCGTTCTCGGTCCAACCGAATGCTCAGCGCTTGAAAGAGTTGGCCGAAGCCGTACAGAAAGGGGAGCTGACGATACCGGTCCAGGAGAAATATCCCTTACAAGAAGCAAACCGCGCGCACGAACGTGCCGAGAGGGGCGGAATAGGCGGTAAAGTTCTTCTTTTGCCTTAAGAGTTCTGCAAAAAGCACCACCCGCCCACCTGCGCGTCTTCCGTTCCGAGGAGGCAAAACGAATGGGGAAGGACTGGGGAGATTCCGAACTCCGCACCCACTCCCAGAGCGCGAGCTGAGGCCGGCCTTGTCCTATGGCAAAAGGAGATCAGGAAGCACTCAACGCCCACGTCGTCGATCACCCAGAAGTTGGGATTTCGGCCCAAATGCTCCTCACTGTCCGACAGTTAAAATTGTTGAAGCTGCCTGAAAAGCCGAGTTCAGATATTACACTTAATCTTTGCCTTCACAGTAAACTGATCGTACGGAACGCTTTTGGCAACACCAATCAAAAATTTCCCGCCACTCGCCCGGACCTCGCCGGAGAATCGGCTTGTGGCGCAAATTGCGGAACGGCCAGCGCTTCTCCAGGCAGGACGCTGGTTCGCCCGTGAACGATCCTGGATTAACGAGCAACACCTGAACCTTTGCCGTATCCCTGCCCCCACTTTTTTCGAATCAGCACGCGCCGAATGGTTTCGTGCGCAACTGGAGTCGCTAGGCTGGTTCGCCCGGCTGGATCGTGCTGGCAACGTGTTGGCCCAAACCGACGAAGAAGACCGTCAAAGATTATTTGTCCTTTCCGCCCACCTCGATACCGTTTTTGCCCCCAACCGTCCTGAAGATATTTACTTCGCCCGTGACGGGCGGCTGGTCGGACCGGGCGTCTCGGATAACGGATCGGGTCTAGCCGCTCTGCTCGCGCTTGGCCGTGCCCTGCGCGAAATTCCCGAGCTGGGAAATTTAGCCAAATTCACCTCATTAGTCGCTAACGTGGGCGAAGAAGGTGAGGGCAACCTAAGCGGCATGCGTTATCTCTGCCGTCAAACTCCTCAGCTTGCCCAAGTCAAAGCCTTCCTCGTTTTGGACGGCCCCTCAACCGACCACATCACCGCCCAAGCTCTCGGAAGCCGCCGCTTTGAAATCCTGTTCGCCGGTCCTGGCGGGCATAGCTGGAACGATTCCGGCACGCCCAACCCCGTCCATGCCCTCAGCGACGTTATCACCGGATTCACCCAATCGCCCGAAATCCGAGGAGGCGAGCGCAAAGTCCGCTACTCCTATAATTTCGGCATCATCGAAGGCGGCACCAGCATCAACTCCATTCCTTCAACAGCCCGCGCCAAACTCGACCTGCGCGCGGAAGATCCAGCTATTCTCGACGACTTGTCAGCGCTCCTGAGCGCGGCAGTCGAACGCAGCCTGGAACGTGAAAACCGGAACGCGCGAGCAGGGCGTCTGACAGCCAAAATCAAGGAACTCGGCTCTCGTCCCGGCGGCAGACTTCCATCGAACTCGCCCCTGCTTCAAACCATCCAGGCAGTTGATGCTCACTTGAACATCCGCTCCCGCATCGACTGCGCCTCCACCGACGCCAACGTCCCGCTCTCTCTCAACCTCCCGGCTGTCTCGATCGGAGCCGGAGGTAGAGGCGGCGGCGCTCACACCCGGGACGAATGGTATCAACCCGACGGTCGCGAATTCGGACTCCGACGCATTTTGCTGATCTTGGCGGCTATGGTGGAATCCCTTGAGTGATTGAGGCTCTTCAACAGGCCAAGAATGCGTCTGCGCGTCCGAAAGCCGATCTCGCCTTGGCTCTCATAGCGCTCGCCTGGGGAACAACCTTCGTCGTCGTCAAGGGCGCTCTCACCGAAATCTCGGCACTCTATTTCCTGGCGCTACGTTTCACCTTGGCAAGCCTGTGTATGTTGCCGATGCTGATACCGGCCTTTCGTCAGGAGCGCTCAAGAATCTGGCGCGGTCTCCGTGGTGGGGCCGTTGCTGGACTTTTTCTCTGGCTGGGCTACATTCTGCAGACCTTCGGCCTCAAGTACACCACCGCTGGCAACTCCGGCTTCCTCACTGGCCTCTACATCGTGTTTGTCCCGATCATCAGCGCCATCTTCTACCGGCGCTGGCCGCAATTCCCGGAGCTGATCGGCATCGCTACCGCCGGAATTGGCATGGTGCTGCTGATGCTTCCCTCGCTCGACCGCAACTTCCACCTCAACCGTGGAGACTTGTTGACAATCGGCTGCGCTATCGTCTTCGCCTTTCATCTGCTGGTGCTCGGTTATTTTTCCCAACGAGAACGCTTTGAAGCAGTGGCACTCGGTCAAATCGCCTGTGTCGCCCTGCTCTCCTTTGCCGGGCTGCCTTGGGACCCACCTAGCGCCCACTGGAGCAGTAGCTTAGTGCTTGCCCTTGTTCTGACCGGCCTGTTCGCCACCGCACTGGCTTTCGTTCTGCAAACCTGGGCACAGCAGTACACCACGGCAACCCGTGCCGCTTTAATTTTCGCCCTCGAACCCGTCTTCGCGTTGGCTACAGCCGTATTAGTCGGCGGTGAAAGAACAACCTTTGGCGCCTTGCTTGGTGGAGCGCTGATTCTCATCGGCATCTTAGCGGTGGAACTTAAACCTGCCGCCCGCAATAGTTAAAACGCAAAGCTCCTAATTCCTGGTCTCGCCATTTATATTCAGCTCCGTCAAAACTTTTCGCATGATGTCCGTAAGGGAACAAGTGATTTCGTGTTCCCAAATCCGGAGAACACGCCAACCGTCCCTCCGCAAAATTGTGGAGATCCTTCGATCTCTCAGGCGATCTTCTTTTCACAAATATCGTTAGCAAAGGCGCAAGTCCATGAATCCCCTAAGCCAAGGCGAGCCATGCCGCCTCCAGCAAAGAACTCAAAGAAGTTCAAGCGTGGTGTGTTCATGAATTGCCAGTGTACTCGTAATAAGAACTTTATGTCTCTGACTTCTTGGCCTAGACCGTACTAGTCCGTTGCAGACATTTTATCTACATTTTGTTTTACTTCCAGTAACGTGGGAAGGTATTCCTGCATTGATT
>JBJMGL010000485.1:0-16328 GCA_045807985.1 Bryobacteraceae bacterium | reverse complement strand
GCCTCGCGCTGTTTCAACTTCGCTACACACATAGTTGAACCAGTCTGCTCGCGCATCGTTTTCGGTTCCAGTTTCAGAGACAAAAATAGGACGTCGGTAGCGTTCCCAAACTTCGTGTAGAATTCGATGAAACGGACGGTAGCGGGGGTCAGAGCGAGTCAGCGTTTCAGCATAATTTACCCATTCATTCCGGTCGTAAAAATTGGTTCCGATGATGTCTAAATATTCCGGCCGCCCGCCGAGCTCAGGAGCTACTCTGCCGGAAAGCATGTCCCAGGCTTCAAATTGCGCCAAGCGATAATTTTCTGCTGCTACATCGTCGCCCGGTATCTTTGGATCTCCGATAATGTGGATCACAGGCTCGGGAGAAATCAGCCGAGCACCGGGAAGCTCATTCAGCAAAATGTCACTAGCAACAATCGCGGCTCGCACCAAGATGCGTTTCAATTCGCCGCCACGGTTCTGGGCATGTGGAAAAACATTGGCCACATCACCGCCTACCCATGACAGAAATGAAATTTCATTGACCGGAGCAAAAATTCTGCAGATGTCGCGATGATGTTTTATATAACGCGCTAATGCGCGGACATAACGAGCAAACCGATCTACAAATTTGGGCCCGAAGATGTCAAGGTCATCCGGCCAGCCAAAATGAAACAAGTCAAGAAGAATTTCTACTTCCGTCGCGTATGCGGCATGCAAGGTAGGCAGCAGAGAATCAAAACTATACTCGCCTGGTTGCTGCTCAATCAAGTGCCAGCGCGCGCCCGTCCGAACTGTTTTAATTCCCAGTTGACAAACACGCTGATAGTCGGCCAGTGCAAAACGATCATGTTGCGTTTGCTTCAACAGGTCAAGACGCCTGCCGTCTCTGTATTTATGAGTAGAGCACTCAAAACCAGCTTGCAAGAAGCTTCGAAAGATTTGATCGCAAACAGACAACAGCCTTCCTCTCGGTAATACTCAAATCAACCATGCGGACTTGTTGCAGAGGAGCTTGACTCCTGCTAAAGCGGTGATCTCTAACACCAACTAAAGCGCAGGCATAGCGCAAGTCAAAGAATGACCTGCCTCAGAAAGATAGCCTGTGCCAATCCGTCTCGCTACATAGATGTGAATACAAGAAGAACGTTACCTTCTAATTAGTACTCTGAGTTCCGGCTTACACTCTGCGTCTGATTAAATTACGGACAGTTCAGGTATACAAAACCAGCAAAACTGCTAGCCCGGCCGGGGAAGGACGGAATAGTACGGGGCAGTAAATATGGGAGAGTCCGCTGCAGTTAAACTGGTACAACAACTGGTTGCCGGGTAACGTTCTGTTTTGTGCTGCTATGGTTTTGTGAAAGGCACATGCGGAGGTCGAGATCCTGTTCATCCACTCTGAGCGGAACGGCAATCCATTGCTCGCCCACGCTTCTGGTGCAGAAGTTACGTCCGAAGATCACAGTAGGAATGCTCAGGCCAAGCAGCCCGACTTGCTCTTCAAGCATTGTCTTCACATTGCCAAAGATAATGTTCGAGATTTCGCTCATCGCGTCCAGAACCTCGCTGTCAATCACCTGAAAGTCGGCCATCAGCATCTGGGAAGACAACTTACAGGCCAGCCTTGGGGAGCAACTAATAATACCTGTTCCGTTGTAATGGCCCGCCAAGCCGATCAGCGCGACGACGCGTTCCGAGGTCACTGCTGTTTCCGGATTCTCAGCAGAGGGTTTACCGCGGGTCGCTTGCAATCCGAGCATAGTTGCAAAAGTCTCTTCCGCGGCATTGAAGATGAAACTAGCTAGGGTCTCTTTGTCCATAACATGTTTTCCCAAAACGTGGCAATATTCTCCCTTTTCCGATTCCAAACTCTATGGCAGCACATGGATCTACGTAACTACAAAAGACCGGAGCGCGGCACTCCACGAGTTCTCATGACGCTCCTCAGAAAAATCCTGGATTATTTTTTGAGCAGACTTGGTTAAGCAGCGGCACTCTTTAAGCAGGAAAGGACTTTCTCCTTAATCTGGTCAGTTGTAAACGGCTTTCGAACGTAACCGTTTGCGCCGAGTTGTACAGCTTCCAGAACCTTAGCTTGGTTGCCCTCGGTGGAAATCATAATGACCGGAACCTGTTTCCATTTAGAGTTTGCCCTCACATTAGTGAGAAACTGCAGTCCATCCATGTTCGGCATGTTGATATCCGAAAGAATGAGAGAGGCCTCAAAATTTTTCAGAGTAGCAAGCGCTTCCAATCCATCACTGGCCTCATGAACATCTCCCCAAGGCAGGTCTGTTTGCGAAAGCACGCGAACCAAAATTTTTCGGATGGCGGCGGAATCGTCGACAATCAGTACGTTAATTTTCACTTTCAAGCACCTTATTACGCGAGTTTCTCTCCAAAACTTACTTCGGAAACTCCGTTCAGCAAGTTTCTTTTGGGCAACAAGGTTTTATCGATGGATGAAATTACTTTCGATAGGGCACTTTTTACAAATTGACAAGAAAAAACCGGCAATATACGGTCGAGAAGTTGCACTTACTTGTCGATAAGCAGAAGGAAGTCTATCTGTTTGACTGCCTTTGCTTTTAGCTTGAGCACTCACGAAATCAAAACGACTCATGGAAAGCACAGACTCCGATTTAAAGGCGGGCCTTTCGGGCGCCCAGAAAGCAGCCATCATTTTAGTCTCGCTCGGACCTGCGGGAAGCGCTGGACTTCTGAAGAACATGCAGGACGAAGAGACCAGTAAGCTTGCCAAGGCGATTGCTCAGCTTGACCGCGTGACACCGGACCATGTTCAAAGTACTTTAGAAGAGTTCGGGCAATATCTTACCTCGACAGGGCTGTACGTTAAAGGCGGCCTGGAATCCGCGAGCAAACTGCTCGTTGAGACTTATGGTCCCACGATTGCCCAACCACTAATTGACCGCCTCGTGAAATCAATGAACAACGATGCCATTGATTTTGCGAATTTCCGGAAGGCAGACCCGCAACAACTAGCTAAGTTCATTCAGGACGAACATCCGCAAACCATTGCCTTGATTCTGTCTCACCTCGATCCGGCGCAAGCTGCCACGCTGATTAGCTCGCTTCCCTTCCAAACACGGGCAGATGTCGCGATTCGCATGGCCGACCTCGACCAGATCTCGCCTGAGATCGTCCGCAACATTGCGTCGGTCATTGATCAGAAATTGAGAAACCTGGGAGAACTCAGCCGTGAGGCTTATGCCGGCGTGCGCGCTGTTGCCAATATCTTCAATCGTCTTGAGCCGAATAGCTGCTCTCAGCTCATGGAAGCGGTGGAGAAAGACAACCGTCCTTTGTTTGAGAGCATCCGGCGCTTCATGTTCGTGTTTAAAGACTTAGAGGAGCTGGATCTCCCTTCCATCTCGGCAATTATCTCCCGCGCAAATCGAAGCACATTGATAGTGGCGCTAAAAGGGGCCAACGAATCTCTGCGCCAGAAATTCCTTTCGACTCAATCTCAACGCGGGGCCGCCATGATGGCCGAAGACATCGCGGCGCTCGGTCCGGTGAAGCTAAAGGATGTGGATATAGCGCAACAGGAGATTATTACACTGGCGCGGGAAATGGAAGGCGAAGGCGTAATTAGCCTGGCGAGCGCGGCCAATGACCAATATGTCTACTAAAGGTTTAATGGTGAAATCTTGAAATCATTTACCCGCGAGGATATGCAAGACTTCATCAGCTTGGAAAGCTACGCGCTGATTATGGATGTCGATGTAGGTATCTATGCCGAACTCGACCAGCGTATCGTCTCCTTTGGTGAGCTGGTAAGTCTCGATATCGATTCGCTGCTGCCATTATCCCGGTCATCCGGAGAAAATATCGATCTATATGTGGGCGAGGTTTTGCTGGGAAACGGCGAAATTTTAGTGGTAGACGGAAAGCTGGCCGTTCGAGTAGCGGACTTGCGGGATAAACCCTCTGCCCTGCAGAACTCTGCTTCTTCAGGCGAGACTGAGTAGTATCCGCCACCATGTTCAAGATGAAAAAGGACCATTCCCGATGAGTGCTCAAAATCAGGCAATTGATCAGTTTCTGGATGCGTGGACGCAAGAATTTGGCCGCGCTGTTGAGATGTTTAGCGGTGAGCAACCAAGTATCACCTGCGGGCGCACTAAAGAAATCGCCCCCTCCGAAACGGCCGATTTACTGTGGTGGAAGCAGACGTTTGCGGGCGTCGGCGAGTTTACTACCTGGATCGGCGCAAAAGAAGCAACATGGTCGGCCCTCGGCGGAGCTGCCAGTGATGTAGCTCTGGAGGAAGCCCAATCTACTTACTTAGAAATCATTGGTCAAGCGCAGCATGGTGCGGCCACTATTGTCAGCGCGGGCTTGCCCAAACCAGTTCGCTGTCAAGAAGGCCAGATCCATCCATCGCCAAAACTCGACGGATTCTTCTATGCGATGGTTGGACTCACGCTTGCCAGTGGTGAAGTTCCGGCAATTACCATTGCGATTGAACCGGCAATCACCGCTGTTATCGGCAATTCCACTAAGGAGCTAACCCGGCTAAAACCATTAGGGTCCGAAGTGCCACACGCTACTCCCATGCTGAACCGGCTGATGGATTTAGAGTTGCCGCTTTCGGTGGCGCTAGGTCGTGCCCAGATGCCAATTCGCGACGTGCTGAAAGTTACTTCCGGATCGTTGATCGAACTCGATCATGGCGTGGGCGACTATGTCGAGCTCATTATCCACGGCACCGTTGTGGCCCGAGGCGAAGTGGTGTCAATCAAAGGCAATTACGGTGTCCGCATTAAAGAGATTATCAGTCAGCAGGACCGTATGAGCCTTTATAGCAAAGGTTAGAGTTGCGGCAGTCAGACCAGCTTACGGAAGTAATCGACGAAGAAGGATAGAGTAATGAAGAAGGTTCTCAGCCAAGAGGAAATTGATGCAGTATTTCAGGGAGCGACTGCGACCGAAGCGGCGCGTCAAGTGCAAGCTCAATCCGAGACTACAGCCTTTGACTTTCACCGGCTCGATCGCCTTCCAAAGTCGCAGCTGGAGTCTTTGCACCAGATCCACGAAAATTTTGTTCGGAGTTTAGCGTCTAGCCTTTCGGCTTATTTGAGATCTTATACCGCGCTCAACCTCGTCAGCCTGGAACAGATCTCTTATTCCGAGTTTCTGGAAGGGCTTGCTTCCCCTACTTGTATCGCCTATCTCGGACTGCAGCCTTATGATGGGACGGCTGTGCTTGAATTGAGCAACAATCTGGTTTTCGGACTGCTTGAATTGCTGCTCGGGAGCAAAGGAAGAGCTTCAGCCCCTGTCAATCGCAAGATCACTGACATCGAGAAAAAACTGGTTCAAACTCTTTTGCGAGTCGTGCTCCGCGATTTGGGCGAAGCATGGAAAAATGTGGCTGATATTGCGTTTTCCGTGAAGTCGCTTGCCAGCGAGCCGACCATTTTGCATGTGCTCTCGCCGGCGGAAGCGGTCATTGTGATCGCAGTCGAGGTGCGCGTGGGAGCAACGTCCGGCTTAATGAATCTGGCGATTCCCTCCATATTCATTAAGCGGCTACGGCACAAATTCGATCAATTGCAAAAAATCCGGAGGGTGGAGTCAACAGAGAGCGATCAATACTTTATAGCCCAGTTGATCAAGGATTCAAAGCTGACGCTCGAGGTGCAGATTCCGGATGGAGTAATTTCCGCCAGGACGCTGGTCGGTTTGGAGCCCGGTGAAGTGATTGTTCTCGATCACCCCATTGACCGGGAAGTAAGTGGATTCCTCAACGGCAAGGAGAAGTGGCGTGGAAACATGACCGCGCACGGGGAGAAGGTCGCTTTTGAGGTGAGCACGTGCTGCCGGATCAACTCTCCTCCCACCTATCCGGCTGCATTGCCGGCGCCGACAAATCCTTAGACATTCATACAATGCGGCTCACGCTGCTCAAAAGGCTGTGCTGTAAAACAGATACGGAAAGCCGTAGCTATGGCCTGGAGTTGTGAGCCGTAAAAAGGTTCCTGGCAACAGATGTCCATAACCGGCGCCGAGTTGCTATCAGAAGCTTAACAGGCGATTTCACGCAGAGCGTATCGCATTGAATTTCGAAAGTGTGAAGAATTCTATCTAAGGAAATTCCGGCGAGAGAACGTAATTCTCGTTACACCAAAAGAGGTGGATAGAAATCTAACTAAGAATAAACCGCTTCAGTTGTGAGCAAGCGACTAAAAGGTGGGACTGAATCGATGCAATTCAAATGTTTAGGGATACAGGTGTGTTTAGGATGAAAACTTGGCCAATCGGCAAAAGAGTCGGGGTAACGTGTACCATCTTGGTGGCAATTACAATCACGATTGGGCTTGTGAGCGTTAGGAGCGGACACACAGCAGCCGCCAGTCTTCACGCGATTACAACAGATTCATGGGCGGGCTTTGAACAGCTTACGGCTATTCAGGCGCTGGCGCTCGAATTTAGAGGAACAAGCTTATTGATGGGGTCGCCTGGACTTTCTGCGGATTATAAAACCAAACAGCTTGCCCACCTTGACGAGCTACAACAGCAGATACAAACGCTGCTGCAGAAATATGAGAGCGCGGTGACTTCGGCGGAGGAGCGCCCGCTATACGAGAAGCTTCAAAAGGAAACAAAGGCTTTTGTAACAACGTGCGCTCATTTTCGAGAATTAAGTCTAAGCGGCAAGATACAAGAGGCTGACGCCTTTTGGTCGGACAAAGGCGGAACTCAATCAAAAGCATTTCGAAAAGCGATGCAGGATGAAGTGAACTTCAACAAGGCTGGAATGACGAGGTGCGTTAACACGGGCGTATCAACGGTCCATTCCGCCAACATTCTGATCTGGGCTTTGCTGGTTATATGCGTATGTTCAGGGAGCACGCTAGGCTTTACCGTTGTGCGAAGCATCAACAACGCGCTTTCACGATCCGCGAACGAACTCCGCGTCAGCGCGGAACAGGTGATCAGCGCTGCTACTCAAGTGGCCGCCACGAGCCAGCAATTAGCGCAAGGGGCAAGTCAACAAGCTGCCACGCTGGAAGAAACGTCGGCCTCCGGACACGAAATTAGCGCGGTAACACAGCGGAACACAGGCAACTCACAGACGGCGGCAAGCCTAATGACGGATGTGGATGGGCGTATCATGCAGGCCAACAAAAAATTGGAACTGATGACGGCAAGCATGGGCGAAATCACGGGTTCAAGCGCGCGTATAGCTAGGATCATCAAGGTAATCGACGGAATTGCTTTTCAGACAAACATTCTGGCGCTCAACGCTGCGGTTGAGGCAGCCCGCGCCGGGGAAGCGGGAATGGGCTTTGCGGTCGTAGCTGATGAGGTGCGCAATCTCGCGCAACGTTGTGCGCAAGCAGCGGAGGACACGACATCTCTGATTGACGAGTCAACACGAAATGCCGCAGGGGGCAGCCAACGGCTTGATGAAGTAGCAACTGTGATCCGGGAGATCACGGAAGCCGCCGCGAAAGTAAAGATCCTGGTCGAAGAAGTGAGCCATGGCGCGAATGAACAATCACGAGGCATCGAGCAGATTTCTCACGCGCTGATCCAACTGGAGAAGGTAACGCAACAAACTGCGGCTGGAGCCGCAGAAAGCGCGTCGGCCAGCCAGCAAATGAAGGCTCAAGCTGATTCAATGAACGAGATTGTGATTGCTTTGGAAGCTCTAATCTCTGGTAAACCGGCTGTCGGCCATCTACGTCGAGCAGCTTGACAAAGAGCATAGAAGTTTTGCTTCCAGCTTAGAGACACGCACAAAAAAAGAGCACTCATTTAAAGATGACATTAGGAAGGAAATTATTATTAACTTCCGGCGCGGCGTCGGCAGTGACGCTGACAGTTGGTCTGATTGCTTGGATAAACATCAGCAGCCTTGGACAAACAGTGAACAGAATTGCGGCTGTTAACGCGAAAAAGTTGTACTTGGCTGGTGAAATTAACACCGTCATGTCCGATATTGTTGCCGAAGAACGCGGCATTCTTAACCGGGCTTTCATGAAGGATAAGGAGACAATCAACAAATTCAGTCAAGACTTCGAGCAAAGCTCCGCGCGGCTGAAAAAACGCCTGGATGAATTTGCTCCCTTACTCGAAGCTGCGGAGGCGCGGCGGATGATTGCGGACATACAAAATGCTTACAGCCCAATTCTCCAAGCTCATCAAGAGCTGTTACAGTTGGCCTTAAACGATAATACGGCGGCTGCTTCCAAACTGCTGAGCGAAAAAGTGATGCCGCTCGTAATCAAAGTAAATGACGTAGCTGAACAGTTATCTCAGCAGCAAAATGGCCTGATGACAACTGTATCTAAAGCATCCGAAGATTCTGTATCGCGGAGCCGATGGACAGTCACGCTATTGCTCGGTGTCGCGCTTGTGATTTGCGCCTTTGTCATGTTCACCGTATGGCAAGCAATTCTGGTCCTGCGCAATGCCGTCAGAGAACTCTCGGAAGGATCTGAACAGGTTGCCAGCGCGGCTTCGCAAGTATCGGCTTCCAGCCAGTCTTTGGCTCAAGGGTCTTCGGAGCAGGCGGCATCGCTGGAAGAGACCTCCGCATCGACGGAAGAAATTGGTTCAATGGCGCGCAGGAACAGCGAAAACTCCAAGTCAACGGCTGAACTGGTGACACAATCAGTACAAAAATTTGAGGAAAGCACCCAACTACTACAGCAAACAGTATTAGCAATGGGTGAGATCAGCGCCTCCAGCGAGAAGATCGCCAAAATTATTAAAGTCATTGACGAGATCGCGTTTCAAACCAACATTCTGGCGCTGAATGCCGCAGTGGAAGCGGCGCGGGCTGGTGAAGCCGGTATGGGTTTTGCAGTGGTGGCTGATGAGGTGCGCAACCTGGCCCAACGTTGCGCTCAGGCAGCTAAGGATACCGAACTACTGATTGAAGATTCCATTACGAAGTCACGTGAAGGCAAGACGATGGTTGACCAGACAGCCGAGGCAATTCGGGCTATCTCGGGCCAATCCACCCAAATGAAGACCTTGGTAGATGAAGTGAACCTCGGAAGTCAGGAGCAGGTGCGCGGCATTGAGCAGATCGCAAAGGCCGTCACGCAAATGGAGCAGGTAACACAAGCTACGGCAGCCGGCGCGGAAGAGTGCGCCGCGGCGGCGGAAGAGATGAACTCGCAATCCGCCAGCGTGCGGGAGATTGTTTTACAACTCAATGCAATGCTAGGCGCCTCTTCCGCGCCGGTCGCCTCCTCCCGCCGGGTGCAAGCCAGTCCGGCCCGCTCCGCTTCGGGCAAATCACCAGCTAACCGTGTCTTCAGTTCCAGTGTTTCTGCGCTGAGAACCGCCACAACTCAGAAATCTCCCAAAAATTTGAGGATAAACATCCTTCGGCTACGGCTTCAGCCGATCACTCTGAATTTCCCCTTGAGGAGGCATTTAAGGAATTCTAAGTCGGCATACCAGGAGAGAAAGTAAATGGAAAGCTCTACCAAACAGACAGTAAGTAGCCCAGTAGCATCGCTTCCCGCATCTGCCGGCGTCAACGAACGGAGCGGAAAATATCTGATTTTCCACTTGGGCGAGGAAGAGTTCGGAGCACGGGTTTTGAAAGTGCGCGAGATTATCGGCCTCCAGGACATCACGATGGTGCCGCAAACTCCTGCTTATGTGAAAGGGGTCATCAACCTGCGAGGCAAGGTGATACCGGTGATCGATCTTCGCCTGAAGTTCGGAATGCCGGAAGTTGCCTACACGCAAAGAACCTGCATCATTGTTGTGCATGCTCAGATAGCAGGCACTACCGTATTGACGGGCGTTGTTGTTGATGGAGTATCGGAAGTTCTCAACATCTCGACAGCGGACATCGAGGACACGCCTGATTTTGGCGAACACGCCCAAACCGCTTATCTGCTCGGTATGGCAAAGATCAAAGCCAAGGTCAAAATTCTACTGGACATCGACCAGGTATTAACAAGCCAGGAGTTGCTCCTGCTGACGCAGGAGCGCGGAAAAAACTAGCAGGACACTATGTCGAAAGAGATTGTACAGGAGGAAGCGGCTCATTTCCTGCAAGCACGCATTGATGAGCTGTCCACACGATTAATTCTGGACGGCGTTGGCGCTACGTTGCCAGGGGATTTGCGGCTCCTCAGTGAAACTGCCCAGCAAAGCGGATGCCTGGAAACGGCGCGAGCAGCACTGATACTGGCCGAGGAGGCGGGCCATTTCCGTGCTGGCGAAGAACGAGGATCGGAAGACCGGGTTCGCCAAGGGCTTTCCGCTCTTCTCAAAGTGCTTGAGGCCGAAAACGGGAAGACTCATCTGTTGTCTCCTGAAGCGGCTCCGGTCCAGAACCCTCCTGTAGTGACGAACTCCCTCGCGGAAGACCCGGAACTGGTCGGCGACTTTATTCTGGAATCGCGCGAGCACCTGATTTCCATTGAGAATCAGATGCTCGTTCTGGAGCAAACGCCCGGCGCGGTCGACGCGATTCACGCCGTTTTTCGCGGCTTTCATACCATCAAAGGTCTCGCGGGCTTTTTGGAGTTCACGTCCATTCAGATAATGGCGCACGAAGTGGAGACACTGCTCGACTTGGCGCGTAACGAGAAACTCTCGATTACGCCAGCCGCAGTGGATGTCATTCTGGAGAGCACCGATTACCTGAAGGAAGCTATCGATGCAGTCGAGCTTTCGATAGCCGGCAAACAACCAAAGCCGGTCCGGGAAAGCGCCCCGCTCCTCCTCCGCATTCGGCAAAGCACAGCGGAGCAGAGGCCAGCGGAGGATAAACAGCCGGAAGCTGCTTCGATACCTCTATCCGAGCCGCCAGAACCTGAAGTGCCCCGCCAACAAGCGGAGCTGGTGGAAACGAAAGCACAGCCGATTCCCCCTTCACCCAGCGAGGGCCCGAAAAAGCCAAACGCAAGCGCCAAGCCAGCCCGGACAATAAGCGAACCTGCTAAGAGCGGCGACTCCTTTTCCGTCAGAGTGGAAACGAGTAAGCTGGACCATCTGATGGAAATGGTGGGGGAGATGGTGATTGCGCAGTCCATGCTTCGCTATAGCCCGGCGCTAGCAGCCGCTGGCGATCCAGCACTCTCGGCAAACGTTTCGCAGCTGGCGCGCATTACGGCCGAAGTGCAGCGGACTGCCATGGCTATGCGCATGATCCCAGTAGGGCAACTCTTTCAGCGTTCGGCCCGCATGGTCCGAGACTTGTCACGCAAGGTGAAAAAAGAGGTTGTCTTCGAAATCAGCGGTGAGGACACGGAGCTTGACAAAACAATCGCCGAGGGGCTTTCCGACCCTTTACTGCACATGGTGCGCAATGCCATTGATCACGGTGTCGAACAGCCGGAAGTCAGGCGGGCTGCCGGCAAGAGCCCGACGGCATGCGTGCGTTTGGCGGCTTACCATAAAGCTGGTCAGATTGTTATCGAAGTAGGCGACGACGGGCGAGGTCTGGCCCGCGACAATATTCTGAATAAGGCCAGGGGAAAGGGCCTTATTACAGACGGATCACAACTATCCGACAATGAAGTCTTTCACCTGATTTTTGAACCTGGGTTTTCTACCGCAGAGCAGGTCACTGACATTTCAGGCCGCGGAGTAGGTATGGATGTGGTTCGCAAGAACATTCAGAAAATGCGCGGCTGCATCGACATTCAATCGAAAGCGGGAGAAGGCACTACCTTTTTCCTCAAACTGCCGTTAACTCTGGCCATCATTGAGGGCTTGGTCGTGGTTGTCGGCGAGCATCGTTACATCGTCCCGCTCTTTGCCGTCAAGGAAGTGTTCCGCGCTACCCATGAATCGCTCTCGACCGTTCGAGGCCGCGATGAAATGGCGCTGGTGCGGGGAAAACTTCTGCCCATTGTGCGCCTTTCGCGGCGGCTCGGTGTTCAGCCCCGCTCTCAAGATATATGCAAAGGGCTGCTTGTGGTTGCCGAATGCGAAGGCAAGCAGTTCTGCTTACTGGTGGATGACCTGATCGGCAAACAGGAAGTGGTCATCAAGAGCCTGGGGGAGAGCCTTAAGGACATCAATGGCATTGCTGGCTGCGCCATTCTGGGAGACGGACGGGTAGGCTTAATACTCGATATGGCAGGCATTTATCGAGGCCAGGTATGACTTTGCTTCCCGTCAGCGCGGAAGATAACGAAATCCGTGCTTTAACAGCCAAGGAGTATGAGCAGATTCGTCGGCTTGCCTACCAGCAATTCGGGCTCAACTTAGAGAATAAGCAACAACTGGTAGCCGCCAGGCTAACGAAACAGATTCGTGCTCTTGGCTTGCGGTCTTTTGAAGAATATTACCGGCACGTCACGGAAGACCGCACGGGCAAATCGCTGGAGGCTATGATTGATGCGCTCACCACCAATCACACCAGTTTTTTTCGCGAGCCGGCTCATTTTGACTTTTTCAAATCGGTCCTGCTGCCCCAGATTCAAAATCGCAAGCAGATTGCAGTCTGGAGCGCCGCTTGCTCCACCGGCGAGGAGCCATTCTCGATTGCGCTCACGCTGCTGGATACGCTCGGCGAAACGTCGGGCGCAAAGATCCGCATTCTGGCGACTGATATCTCGACCTGCGTGCTGGCCCAAGCGGAACGAGGAGCTTATCAGGCCGCGCGCTTCGGCAACCTGTCTCATACTTATCTTCGCCGCTATGTATTAAAAGGCGAGGGCTGCTGGAAAGACTGGTTCCTGATGAAAAAGGAAGTTCGCTCGCTCGTCGAGTTCCGCCGTCTGAACCTGATGGAGAGTTTTCCGCATAACGGGATATTTCCGGTCATCTTCTGCCGGAACGTCATGATCTACTTCGACCGCCAGAAACAACAGGAAGTTGTCGGTCGCTTGGCGCAGGCGATTGAACCAGGCGGTTACTTATTTGTCGGACATTCGGAAAGTCTGAGTTCCATACAACATTCCCTGCAATATGTTGCGCCGGCCATTTACCGCAAAGCAGGCTCACTAACAAATCAAACGGCTAGCAAACGATGAAAACACTGGTTGTCGGCGTGGGTGACTGTCTGGTAAGCAAAGATCCGCAAGGCATATTAGTGACCTATGCTCTGGGTTCGTGTATTGCGATTCTGATTCATGATCCCGTGGCCGGAGTCGGCGGACTGCTTCACTATATGTTGCCCGAATCAAGCATTGACAGTTCGAAAGCGCGGCAGCGGCCATTTATGTATGCCGATACAGGCATTCCGCTCCTTTTCCAGACTGCCTACAAGCTAGGCGCGGAAAAGAGCAGATTGTACGTCGCGGCAGTTGGCGGCGCGCAAGTCATGGACCCCCATAGAACTTTTAATATCGGCAAGAAAAATCACTTGGCCATGCGAAAAATATTCTGGAAAGCAGGGGTAATGGTGAGGGCCGAGGAGGTAGGCGGAACCAACTCGCGTACGGTTCGCCTGGAGATTGCGACGGGTAGGATTTTGCTGCGTGAGGCAGAGGAAGAAAGGGAGCTGACAAAATCGGGGCAGCTGAAAACAGGAGTAACTCATGGCATTCAACGTATTGCTTGTTGATGATTCGCCGGCGATGCGATCATTCGTGCGCCCGTGCTGGCGCTGGCTGGATTTGACGTAGGCAAATGTCTGGAAGCTGGCAACGGGCGGGAGGCTCTCGACGTGCTCCGGGCGGAATGGGTGGATGTCATCCTGACGGATATCAATATGCCGGTGATGAACGGCGAAGAGTTCACCCGCCAACTGGCGGCTGACGATGTCTTGCGTTCGATACCGGTGCTGGTCGTTTCCACGGACTGCACGCAGGCCCGCATCGATCGAATGCTGGCCTTGGGGGCGCGGCTATGTGACTAAGCCTTTTACCCCTGAAGTGCTGGGTGGAGAGTTAGAGCAAGTTCTGGGAGGTGTTAATGCCGACGCTTGAGTTGGGTCCGACCATGGCCGACGCGACCGCCAAGGTTCTTGAATCAATGTGCTTTACGGGCATTCTAGAGGAAGCGCTCGAACCGGCACAGAAGGGCGATTTGTGGGTTGCGACGAAGCTGGCTTTCCAGGGCAGTCCTTCCGGGAATTTTGGAATTGGAGTGTCTGAGGTATCGGCTCGCTCAATTGCTGCTAACTTTCTTGGCCTTGACGCCGAAGAGCTTTCCCAAACGCAGATCAATGAAGTAATTGGCGAGCTGACAAACATGATTGCGGGCTCGCTTGTCAGCAATTTCAAAAGCGATTGCTGCTTTGCGCTTTCCCATCCTGAAATGGAATCGCCGGATGGTTTTATGAAAAGATTGCAAGCTGCTGACAGCCGCTTTTTTCAACTGGAAGACGGGTTGTTCGCCGTCTGGCTGCAAATCAATTGGTAGCCATGACAAAGAAAATCAAAGTTTTAGTTGTTGATGACTCGGCGATTGTCCGTAAGATCCTATCTGACGCCATTGCAGGGGAGAAAGACCTCGAAGTAGTTGGAACAGCACCCGATCCATTCATCGCCCGGGACAAGATTCTTGCTCTCAAGCCGGACGTTCTGACGCTTGACATCGAAATGCCGCGCATGGGCGGGCTGACATTTCTTAAGAAGCTGATGCAGTATCACCCTTTGCCAGTCATCGTCATCAGCTCCCTCGGCCAGGCTTCCTGCCAGGCAACTCTTGACGCGCTTCGTTTTGGCGCGGTGGAAGTTCTAGCGAAACCGGGCGGTCCTTATTCCGTCGGTGAACTGCAAGTCAATCTGGCTAGTAAAATCCGTGCGGCCGCCGGTGTACGAGTCCGCCGTCCAGCGTCAGCCGAGAGTCCGGCGCGTGTTGAAGCAACCGAAACCATGTCCGCAAAACCTTTCCGCTCGGATGTGGTGATCGCGATCGGCGCGTCCACGGGCGGGACAGAAGCAATTAGCGAGGTTTTGACGCGTATGCCCGCGGATACTCCCGGCATCGTCATTACGCAACACATTCCTCCAGTATTCTCTCTTGCTTTTGCGAACCGCCTGAATCAAACGTGCGCGATGGAAGTGAAGGAAGCTGCCGACGGTGACGTGGTGATGCCTGGAAGAGCTCTCATTGCGCCAGGCAACTTCCATATGGTTTTACGCAGATCTGGCGGTACGGTGCGGGTACAAATTAAAGACGGCCCCCAGGTCTGCTATCAGCGCCCGTCGGTGGACGTTATGTTTGCTTCGGTGGCTGAAACCTGCGGACCGAATGCCATTGGCGTGATTCTCACCGGCATGGGAGCAGATGGCGCGCAAGGACTGCTGCGAATGAAAAAAGCCGGTGCGATAACCCTTGCTCAGGATGAAGAAAGTTGCGTTGTCTTCGGGATGCCTCGGGAAGCAATCCATGCCGGAGCGGTCGATCAGACTCTCCCGCTGTCTCACATGTCCAGCGCTGTCCTCAAGGAAGCCAGGAACCGCATCAGCGCACGGATGATATCCTGAGGAAGAATCAAACTGCCCTCGGGCCGGTAGCTCAGTTGGTAGAGCATCGCACTTTTAATGCGGTGGTCGCGGGTTCGAGTCCCGCCCGGCTCACCAATGTTTGCAATCATTTCAGTTAACATTGGCATTTTGTCTGACCCCGTTGTCTGACCCCATTAGCTCGTTTTCTTTTACTTTCAAGTGATCTTCCAAGCGCTGACCAAGCTGCTTGAGACGTCGTTCCGAAACAATGTGGTACCGGTCAAAAACGGAGCGTGTCTTGTGACCACTAATTTCCATAGCTTCTTTTTCGCTGAAACCGGCCTCGATCATGTTGGTTAGTGCCGTACGCCGTAGATCGTGAAATAACGTGTTCTCAACCCCTGCCAGGCTGCAGGCCGTTTTCCAGGACTTCTCCCAATCCACAACCGGTTCTCCTTCCTCCTGAATGAGAAAGGGACATTTGCGCTCCGCCTCGGCGAGGGCCATCTCGATTTCCGGTTTCATGTCTCCATAGATCGGCAAATAACGAGCTGTCTTGTTCTTTGTGATCTTCGCTGGCAGTTCAATACGACCAGTTTTGAAGTCGATGGCATCGATCCGGATTCGTCGAATTTCGCCTTTTCGTGCTCCCGTGTGATAACCAATGACCAAAGCGACCCGAGCATAACGAGGCAAGGAATCCCGTATCGTTCGATAGTGTTCGTGGGGCAATATGCCTGTGCGGGTGTTGTCCACAGGCAGCATGCGAATGTAAGGAACTTTTTCGACAAGCTGTGGGTCGTGTTGGAAACCGAGACGGAAGGCCCGTCGCAAGTGAGCGAGTTCTTTATTAACCGTGGCCGCCTCTGCTTCGCCTTGCCGCGACGCAATGTACTTCTTGATCACGGACGTGGTCACCTCTACAGCCTTCTTCTGTCCGAAGAACGGACGAAGATGCTTGTCAATGCGGTGCTCGACGTTATACGTGCT
>JBJMGL010000484.1:0-4767 GCA_045807985.1 Bryobacteraceae bacterium | reverse complement strand
ACAGACACAAAAGCCCGCGAGCATCTCTCGCGGGCTTTTTTCTTTCGGATACTGGTGTTAATGAAGACTGCCCTCCTTTTCTCTCTGAACCTCTTTGTCCACGCATCCGTGAGCGCCCAGACAAACCAGCTGACCGCCCGTCAAATCGTCGAAAAAATTCAAAAGCAGACTGGAGCTTCGCTGCCGGAAAACACCGTGGACACATTCAAGGCGGGTGATCCCGACAAGCCCATTACAGGCATTGCTGTCACTATGATGGCGACCTACGACGTGCTGGAGCGGGCCGCAGCCTCCGGCAAAAACCTGGTGATCACCCACGAGCCGACCTTTTACAACCACCGGGATACAACAGCGGATCTGGCGCAAGCAAATGACGCGGTGCTAGCAGCCAAAAAGGACTTGATAGAAAAACACGGTCTGGTGGTATGGCGCTTTCACGACGGCTGGCACGCAAGAAAGCCCGACGGCATTCTGCTCGGCATGACACGGGCACTAGGTTGGGTGGATCATCAGAACCCCGAAAACCCGCACTTATTTCAGCTACCCGAAACAACGCTCAATAAACTCGCGGACGCCATTCAGAAGAAGCTCATGATTCAAAACATGCGCGTGGTGGGCGACAAAGACATGAGGCTCACAAGGATAGCCCTGCTGCCAGGCGCTGCCGGACCAGCACGGCAAATTCAGTTACTGGAACGCAACGACGTGGAAGCCCTGCTCATCGGCGAAGTACCCGAGTGGGAAACGATTGAATACGTAGCGGACGCTGTGAGCCAAGGAAAACACAAAGCGCTCCTCTTATTGGGCCACATCCCCTCCGAGCAAGCCGGTATGGACGAATGCGCCCTATGGCTACGCACCTTTATCAAAGAAGTCCCAGTAGAATTCATTCCCGCCAAGGAAATGTTCTGGAGCCTAAAGCAGAAATAAGAAAATCATGAGTTGCTTATCCGGCAGCCGCGCTTACTTTATAACTTTCCGCTGCTTCGATGTCCTCGCGGAAGGCATAATAGCAGTTACCTTCCCAGGCAATTCGAACCGTGCGGTTATCAAAACCTTCGCCGTTAATCTCTACTCGCGCGCCTTCCGGCAATTGCAAAAGCGTTCCCATCCGGATACGATCGTATCCGTCTGGAATAATCTGAATGGCAGACGTATTCTTTGGCAATACGCAAAACGCTTTGCCGTAATCTGCCGTAAAAACCGGTTTTCTATACATCAGAAACTGTGTCCAGGTGCTTGAATTGTAACCGTAACTTCTACTAGCGTCAATCAGAAAAATTGAAAAATTGTTCTTATTAATCGGCTCAGCATTCCCTGAATATATCGTCAACAAGCAAACTTTTGGTATACCGCCCCACTGGTCAACGCGCCGCCGGTATGTTCCCGTATATGCTAGAGGAACTATGAACAAAGCAAGTGCGGTACTAACTTCCCTTGCGCTGGGAACACTATTGTTATCAGCAGCGGAACCAGTTCGAGTCATGATGAAAAACGCCGGGGGCGAGAGCGTCGGAACCGCGTCACTCTCGCCAGCGGGAAAAAGCTCCGGACACGGAGTGAACATTAAGCTGAACCTCAAAAATCTGCCTCCTGGTGAACACGCCATTCACATTCACCAGAATGCTAAGTGCGAGCCGCCCGGCTTCACCTCTGCCGGCCCGCACTTCAACCCCGAAAACAAAAAGCATGGAACACAAAATCCGGACGGACCGCATGCCGGGGACATGATGAACTTCACCGTGGGGAAGAACGGAACGGCCAAGACCACCGTCACCGATCCCAATGTAACGCTCGGCGAAGGCGCTAACTCCCTATTCAGCAACGGGGGAACAGCGCTGATGATTCACGAAAAGGCCGATGATATGAAAACTGATCCAGCCGGAAACGCCGGTTCCCGTATCGCCTGCGGCGTGATAACCAAGTAGCAAACGAAAGAAATTCGATACACTAACCTCGGCATGAAAAAAACTTGGTTGCTAACGCTTCTTGCACTCGCCGCCCTCACCCCGGGCCTCCATCCGCAAGGAGACCGGCTGCCGTTCACTGGCCGTTGGGATCTAACGATCAAAACGCCCAACGAAACTTATCCCTCCTGGATGGAATGCACCAAAGAGAACGGCAAACCCGCCGTTCGCGTTGTCGGGCGCGTAGCCAGCGTCCATCCGGCGCAAGACGTAAGATTAGAAGGCAACGAACTGACTTTCACAACGCAGGAGTACTTCGGCAAAGAAATACCTGTCACCTGGGAGTTCCATGAGGAGAGCGGCAAGCTGTCCGGCAAGCAAAAGCGCTCGGATGGTGTGACAGGCGACATTACCGCCGAGTCAGCGCCCGCGCTGGACCGCAAGATGCCCGCACGCTGGACGGAGCCGGAACGACTATTCAACGGCAAAGACTTAACCGGCTGGGAGCCGTTCGTACAAGAACCCGGCAAGCCCGTGGAAAACCACTACGTAGCGAAGAACGGCGAACTGGTAAACGAAGCCCCAGGCGCAAACATCCGGACCACGCGCAAGTTTTCGGACTTCAAACTTCACGTCGAATACAACTGCCCGCAAGATGGCAACAGCGGCGTTTATCTGCGCGGACGCTACGAAACCCAAGTGGAGTACGAGCCAGCCGACAAGAATGACAAATTCCACGGCATGGGCGCCATTTACGGCTTTTTAGCGCCCGCCGCCAAAGTAAGTCCACGCCCCGGACAATGGGAAAGCTACGATATTACTCTGGTAGGCCGCACCGTCACAATCGTGCGCGATGGCACCACCATCATCAACAACCAAAAAATCCCCGGCATTACCGGAGGCGCTCTTGACAGTCATGAAGGCGAGCCGGGGCCCCTCTACATCCAAGGTGATCATACCGGCGGCATGAAGTACCGTAATATCACCATCTCCGTGCCGCGAACCTAGCGCTTGCACATGGCCGGATACTGCTTCTTCAGCGCCGCCAGTTTCGGCAGATCGTTATAAACGATGTACGGCTGATCGAGATGGTTCTGCAGATACTTCTGGTGATAACTTTCCGCTGCATAGAAGCCTTTTAGCGGAACCACCTGCGTCGCGATCGGACGTGAGAACACCTTCGCCTCATCAAGCTGTTTGATGTAAGCTTCCGCGATCTTCTTCTGCTCCTCATCGGCATAGAAAATAGCGGACCGGTACTGTGTACCCGTATCAGGTCCCTGACGGTTCACCTCCGTCGGATCATGCGCAACCGCAAAATACACCTTCAGCAACTCACCGTAGGTGATCCGCGAAGGATCATAAGTGATCTTGACCGACTCGGCATGTCCGGTCCGCCCCATGCTGACCGTTTCATAGTGCGCCGTCGATTTCTCCCCGCCGCTAAAGCCCGAGACCACATCCGTAACGCCTTTCAGGTGATCGAATACCGCCTCCACGCCCCAGAAACACCCTCCGGCCAGAACCGCTGTTTCCTTGCCATGTTCAGCCGCTTTCGTCTGGTCCACAACCGGATCAGGAAACGTATTCTTAGAATCGGCAAACGTCAGAGAGGCAAAAAGCACCGCTGCGGGCAAAGCAAAAAAACGAGCTGTTTTCAACATAGATACCCATTCAGTAGATTGTTTCTCTTTTAGCGAAGGTGCGGAAATACGGTACCCTTCTCAATACAGTCATTCGATGCTCGTCAGCAATAAAGTTACGGAACTTCAAAATAACGGGTTTTGTGTCCTCAAAGCACATCTGCCCCTATCTCTCCTTCATACGTGCCAGGAAGCATTTTGGCCGATTCTCCTGGATTACATAGAGCGACACTGTGATAAAGCTAACCGTGGCCCGCATCGTCATTTCTTGCCGATGCCTTTCGAGCCGCCCTGCTTTGCCCCGGAGTTCTTCTTCGACACTGAAGTTCTAAGCATTGCGCACGCTGTTATGGATAACAGAATCGTTGCTGACCAATGGGGCTGTGATGTACCCCTGCTAGGCTCACAGCATCAGGAAGCCCATGCGGATTATCAGCGTCCGCTGTTTTCTGAAATTCCTGATCTCTCCCTGCCCACCTATATGCTGATAGTCAGTTTTGGCTTGGTTACCATTACGCCAGCACACGGCCCGATCGAGATTGCACCCGGCACTCACCGGATGCCACGGGACGAAGCCCTACGCTCCGTCGAGTTGACGGAAATTGAGATGCAGCCGGTACCTTTGGAGCTGGGAGACATACTCATTCGTCATCTTTGGGCTTTGCACCGAGGCACGCCCAATCGGACCGGCACGCCGCGTGCTCTTCTGACGATTCGTTACGTGCGCCGCTGGTATGCGGACGACAGTCGCGAGGTCAACACAATTCCCCGCACGGTATGGGAATCGCTCACGACCGCGCAGCAGAGCAGGATGCGCTTTCCCATCGGAAACTAAACGACCACCGACTGCAAGTCGGTGGGTTTAGGAGTTGTCGATTGGAAATCGACTGTCATCAGCCATTTGCTCGCCCTCTTGTTCTTCAATATACTCACGGATCATGTCATCCGTGATCGTGCCAGAACTGACGGCCAGATAGCCGCGCGCCCACAGGTGCCGTCCCCACAACTTCTTGCGTAAGTGCGGGAATTCTTGGAGCAGGACTGGTGAGCTAATCCCTTTCAACCACTGCACGATCTGACTCACCTCCTGATGCGGACGGTACGAGAGAAACAGGGGAACATGGTGGCGTGCGACCTGCCCGGACACAATCTCGAGTTCGTGGTCTGCCGCCATTTGTCGCAGCAGGTCACGCCCACGAAGAGCGACGTCCCCAGTT
>JBJMGL010000483.1:0-3294 GCA_045807985.1 Bryobacteraceae bacterium | reverse complement strand
TGGGAGACGTACTATATCGATCACTATTCCTTGCTCGCGGTCGATCATCCGGCGGGAACTCAGATCTTCGCGGATGAGCGGGTCGCCGTTCCGCCAGCGCCCCTAAAAATTTACGTAACCGGTCCTTCCCGCTCATTTGCCACTGCCAAAGACGATAAGGGGCGCGATGTCCGTGAAGCAGTACGAAACCTGGACAGCCACTACCTCGATACTTTCGAGCGGGGGGCCTACCAGGGCATCGCTCGTGACCACTGGGTTGAGTTGGAACTGCCGGACGATGCTCCCGCGCATGGTCCTCTGTATTTGATCGGCCAAGGCTGGCTACATCCCTGGGACGATGGAATTCTAGTGGCAGTCAATCAAGGCGGTCAGCCCAAGCCGGAGGACATCAGCATCGAAGTTCCGGACCGCTATGGCCGCTGGATAAAAACGCGAAAAGATCTCGGCGTTCCGGCAGGTAGGGAGAAAACCGTGGTGCTGGATCTCACGAATGTATTTCAGCCTGGCGCACCGCGCAAACTGCGCCTGCGAACGAACTTGGAAATCTACTGGGACAAGCTCCAATGGGCCGTAGGCGTCTCCGAAAACCAGGTCAAAACAGAAAAACTGCTCTTGGCGAGTGCGGATCTCGGGCATCGCGGATTCTCGCAGGTTCTTCAGGCCAACTCGGTAGCGCCCGAGATCCCTCAATATGACCGTGTGGCCGAAACAGGCAGCAAATGGCGAAGCCTGGAAGGCTACTATACGCGTTATGGCGATGTGCGTCCGTTGCTGGGCGCAATTGATGACCGCTTCGTGATCGCAAACGGGGGAGATGAACTGCGCATGAAGTTTCGAACTGTGTCTCCTGCTGCTCCCAACTGGGCTCGTGACTTCATTTTCATCGGAGACGGATGGATGAAGGAGGGCGATTACAGCTTCAAATACTCAACAACCGTGTTGCCTTTGCCTTATCACGCTATGAAACAATACACGGGACCGCCTACAGCGTTAGAAGACGATAAAGCCTACCGTTTGCATCCATCGGATTGGCAGGAGTACCACACGCGGTACGTCACGCCGGATGAGATTTCAGCAGCGCTTTGGAAATAGTTCAGCCAATTTTCGTAAGCTGAAAGAATAAGTATCTGAGGTCATGAAGCATTAAATGCAGCGTTCGTTCATCCGCGCCATTGTGGCGGTTATTTTTGTTTGTTTGTTAGCTATTCCACTGGTTTATAAGCACGTGGTGCAAAGCCGCTGGGCAGCAAGTAACGCGCGGAATCGTCAGGCTGCCATCGCGCAGTACGGTTTCACCTTCGAGGAAGTGTCAAAAGCGGTGGGCATTAACTTTGTTCATCGCGCTCCGAAGCTCGACCCGAAGCTGAACCACATCATGGAGCAGGTTGCTTCGATGGGCGCCGCTGTTTCGATTGTTGACTTTGACCGGGACGGATGGGACGACATCTATGTGACGAACAGCGGCGAAGGAACCCGCAATGCGCTGTACCGCAATCTGGGTAACGGCACCTTCGAGAACGTCGCGGACCGTGTGGGACTGGCGGATTTGAACATGCCCGATACCGGAGTGACCATGGGAGCGGTCTGGGGTGACTATGACAACGACGGTTACGAAGACGTTTTTGTTTATAAATGGGGCAAGCCGGAACTGTTTCATAACGACGCGGGCAAGCACTTCACACCCGCCACTCAACAAGCCTGCCTTCCATCCTGGGCCAACGCGAATACGGCCATCTGGTTTGACTATGACCGGGATGGAAAACTCGACTTGTTTTTAGGCGGCTATTACCCCGAGAACGTCAATCTTTGGAAGCTGGCTACCACCAAAATCATGCCGGAGAGCTTTGAATACGCTCAGAATGGTGGCCGCAAGTATCTGTTCCACAACTTAGGAAACGGACGCTTTGAGGAAGTCTCCGAAAGGCTAGGCATTCAATCCCGCCGCTGGGCTTTAGCCTCCGTGGCCGCTGATTTGCGGGGAACCGGATATCCCGACCTGTTTGTAGCTAATGATTACGGCGTCTCCGAACTATATTTCAACGAAGGCGGCAAGAGATTTCGCGAAGCAGGCAAGGAAACAGGGGTGGGCTATGCGCCCAAGAGCGGCATGACTGCTTCTGTCGGTGACATCCTGAACCAGGGCCGCTACGCTATTTTTGTCTCCAACATTTCGGAAGAGGGCGTTCTGGTGCAAGGCAACAATCTCTGGGTGCCCAAGCCCGGTACGTCGGGAGATGGTCTTAAATACGAAAACCTAGCCAATGCCATGGGCGTCGAGATGGGCGGCTGGAGTTTCGGCGGACAGTTTGGCGACCTGAACAACGACGGCTACCTGGACCTGTATGAAGTCAACGGCAACGTCTCGCTCGATCAGGACCAGAGCTACTGGTATGACTATTCCAAAGTGGCCGGCGGCAATAAAGCGATCATCTCGGATGCCGCGAACTGGCCCTCGCTGAAAGGCCGAAGCCTTTCGGGTTACCAGCAGAAACGCGTCTGGATCAACGACGGCGCCGGGCAATTCAAGGAAGTGTCGCAGATTGTAGGCACAACGGATCGCTATGATGGCCGGGCGGTCGTGCTGGCTGATTTGAACAATAACGGTGCTCTGGATGCGATTACGGCAAACCAGAAAGGACCGCTGCTGGTCTACAAAAACGAGGTTACTCCCAGAAACCAGTGGATTGAATTTCAACTGGAGGGACGCGCCAGCAATCGCAGCGCTATCGGCGCGGAAGTGAGGCTTTTCTGGAACGGTCAGCAACAGGTTCAGGAAGTCTCAGGAGGCAGCGGATTTTGCTCCCAAAATCAGCGTCGCCTGCACTTCGGAGTTGGCCCAAGCACCCGCGTGGATCATATCGAAATTCATTGGCCCTCAGGCCGCGTACAGAGCATCAGTTCTCCGCGCCTGAATACCATACACAAAATTGTGGAGCCGGTATAAGGGAACTGCCGGACGACTCTCTGATACTTACGTGAACGAAAGATAACCAGCTACAAAGGCGTTTAATGGGGATCTATTTTCGATCGCAACGGTTATAGGCCACGTCATGCCCGAACTGGCTTATTGAACTTTGCCTCTGATAGAACTGTTCGTTGAAGTCTGATCAATGCTCGGCATACTTTCACACAACGACCATGGTGCTAACCGTCGATCGCGCATTATACGTATCGCCGTACAGCGCAGTTGTTTAGCAGTGAGAAGATTTTCTTGGCTCGGCTCCGAACTTCCTCTTGTTACGACAGAAGCAAAGCTTAGAGCGGTTTGCCTTTCAACAGACCCCCATGCCCCTT
>JBJMGL010000482.1:0-2924 GCA_045807985.1 Bryobacteraceae bacterium | reverse complement strand
CGGGTGTTCCTTGGTTCCCAAAATACTCCGGCTGCCGAGCAGATTTCTTTGCAGGCCAATCGTACAGACCTGCTGCAAGATGATCCGGCGCCGGTGACCGGCCATTTTTTTGGCGGCAATGGTTATGCAACCTGGCAGGCGCTGTTGCATTCGGTTCGGACCTCTTACGGCGACTCGCCTTCCTCCCGCACAACTTATGCGGGTGATGCTCCATCCGTGCTTACCAGCGACCACGGCGAACTGACCTACGACCGAAGCGACCAGAACGCGCCCATCTACAAAGTGAACTCGCCTTATCTGCAGGCCGTGACGGGATTCGTTACAGGAAAAACGGCAGATATGCCCAGCCTCAGCGTGGCGGTTTCGCCTTCGACAGCGCCCTTTGCTTCCATCACTCTTCAGCCCGTGGATGGGCAGCCGTTATTGGCTTCGAAGCGATTGGTATTGTCAGTCCTGACGCGCTATGAAAATACCGGCATGATCTGGAACGCAACCCGGACCTCTCTCGGCGATCATTGGGGCAGCGCTCCCTCGCTAGTGGAACCAATCACGGCTACTTATACTTTACGTCTGCGTCAGGACTCTCACTTTTCCGTTTATGCCCTGGATGCACGGGGAAACCGGGCCAAGCAAGTAGGGGAAGGAACAGGAAATCTTCATCTCTCGCTCGATACGGGCGCGGATCAAACAGTGTGGTACGAAATCGTAGCCCCATAAACGGCTGCGGCCTATCCAGTTGCGGACCAATTCTATTACTTTGTTACGGCATGTCGGTGAAACCGGCAACGCGATGAACCGTTCAGGCTGCCAAGCCGAGTAGTTCACGAACTTGCCGTCCAACTTGATTGATAAAATCATCAAAGCCTAGCGGCTTCTGAATAAATCGTGTCGCTCCTAAGCTCAAAGCCTGCGCCCGGTCCCGTGGCGAGCCGGAAGACGTGAGAATCGCCACAGGCACGGAGTGGAACTGCGGCCGGTTCCGAATGGCCCGCAGAACATCGGCTCCGCCAATCGTCGGAAGATTCCAGTCGAGGAGCACAAGATGCGGCAAAGAGGTGGCACCATCATACTCCCAGCGCGAAAGAGCCTGCACGGCCCGCTCTCCGTTATCGTGCGTCTCTAGGCAGCAATCGACTCGATGCATATGAAGAGCTTCCCGCACCAGGAGAATATCGGCGGGATTGTCCTCGACGATCATGATTGTGTATTCATTCGTGCCGCGGCGTTCCATTCTGAACCTTTCCCGTCAGGAACCGTGAAATAGAAGGTTGAACCCCGCCCAATCTCTGACTCGACCCATAGCTTCCCCCCCAAGTGTTCCATAATTTTGACACAGATCGCCAGTCCAATACCCGCTCCTGGATACTGATGACCATTCAAACGCTTAAAGATTTTAAAAATCAACTTTTGATGCTCGGGCGCGATGCCGATGCCATTATCTTGAACAGAGAACCGCCATTCCGTACCACGGAGGCGCTCCGCCGCAATGCCGATACGAGGAGTTTCGTCGGCCTTTCGATACTTAATGGCGTTTCCGATCAGATTTTGAAAGAGTTGTATGAGGGCTGCCTCGTTTACTGACAGCATAGGCAAAGGGGAATGAGAGATAACAGCTCCGCTTTTGGTGATTGCTAGTTCGAGATTACTAAGAGCCTTCTTGAGTACGACTTCGGTATCGACAGTGATGATCGTGTCGTCCGTTCGTTCGCTCACTTGCCAGTATTCGAGTAATCCCTGTAACAGCGTCTGCATGCGCTGCGCCCCGGTTACCGCGAAGGAGATAAACTGGTTTCCCGTTTCGTCCAACTGATCTTGATAGCGCCTTGCCAGGAACTGCGTATAGGCGACTACCATCCGCAAAGGTTCCTGCAGATCGTGGCTCGCTGCCCACGCGAACTGCCGCAAATCCTCGTTCGCCCTTTGGAGGACCCGATTGGCCTGCCGCATTTCTTCTTCTCTCTGCCTGAGTTCGGCCGTTCGTTCTTGGACGGTGTCCTCCAACTGTCGGGCTTGGCGGGCCAGCTTCCTGTGAGCGGATGCCGTCGCGGCAGTTAAGCTCAAAAGCAATAACGCAATGCAGGCGGTAATCGGCAGAAACCAGCGGCGCTCCTGGATCGGTAAATCATGCACTTGAAATGTGATTTCGACCGGCGTGGGATCAATGTTCATCTCATTATCACGGCTTCGCGCTTGCAGCCGGTGTGTCCCTAAGGCGAGTTCGCGCGTGGAAAAAGTTCGCTCCCCTCGGGGATCAAACGCGGACCAGGCACCCTCATCAAAACGCCAGGAATACCAAAAATTGAGGCCGCTGCCAGAGGGCCGGAAACGTTCGTAGCCACGGACACGGGCGCGATACTCTTCCCCTTGCAATACTTGTTGATCAAAAGATATCAAGCCTGTGTCGGGAGGATTTTTCGCCGGATGGAACTGGAGAACACCCCGTGACGTGCCGAGCCAATAAGCACCATCGCGGTCTTCAACAATAGAGATCACCTGGTCCGGTTCCGGCAGCAAAACAGGAATAGGCGTGCTGCCCGCAGCACGGGGAACAACATAGAACTTGCTTTTACTGCCAAAAAGCAGGTTTCCATCTTCCGTGATCGACCAACTCAAAATTGGATCAGTTTCGAAACTTTTCCAATGCTCCTTCGAAAAGGAAACGAGCCCACTTTTTCCACCGAGCGTTCCATCCACTGCGAACCAAAGTTCGCCCGCCCACTCCAAACAAGCGATGACGCTAGGGCCAGGCAAGTTGGGAATGGACTCCCATGATGGTTCGTGGTCATGGCGCCACCGGTGCAAGCCGGTCTCTCCGAAGAGCCATACATTTCCGTTTCGGTCCGCATGCAAGAAGTTTACGTATTGCGATGGCAGGTGAGTGGGAACGGGGTAGATTTTTGCATTTTCATTTATATAAACTAGTG
>JBJMGL010000481.1:0-7624 GCA_045807985.1 Bryobacteraceae bacterium | reverse complement strand
GGCAAGGATATTGTTCGTGAAATGAACCGGCTCGGCATGATGATTGATATTTCGCATGTTGCCGATAAAACGTTCTACGACGCTTTGGAAGCGAGTGGAGCGCCGATCATTGCGTCTCATTCTTCCTGCCGCGCTGTTACCGATGTGCCGCGCAATATGACAGACGATATGATCCGGGCGCTTGCTAAAAAACGCGGCGTAATCCAGATCAACATCAATTGCGGCTTTGTTTCGCAGAAGGCAGCGGACGCCCCGAAGGACGCCCCAGTACGCGCCGCTCTGGATGATGTTGTCGCCCATATCGACCATGTGCGCCAGATTGCGGGGGTAGACACGATCGGGATCGGCACTGATTTTGACGGTATTACCTGTACACCCGCTGGTTTGGACGATGTGTCCAAATTTCCAAACCTCACGCGGGCATTGCTCGAAAAAGGCTATTCAAGGAACGACATTAAGAAGATTTACGGCGCCAATACGTTGCGAGTGATGCGCGAGGTGGAGAGAGTGGCGAAGCAGATCAGTAATACGAACAGGTAATTCTGACTTGCATCAGATGGTTCCGTTCGGTTCGTCAAGGGTTACGCCTTCGTAGAGATCCGCGATCCGCACCTCGACTCCGAGGGATTCAAAGCGAAGGGGGCGGGAAACGGCGGTGTGTTCGCTCAAAATCCATCGGCCGTCGTCCTGTCGAACCCACTGTTCGATG
Source organism: Bryobacteraceae bacterium (assembly GCA_045807985.1). GTDB lineage: Bacteria > Acidobacteriota > Terriglobia > Bryobacterales > Bryobacteraceae > Bog-105. The sequence goes on along the minus strand of JBJMGL010000481.1, from coordinate 6,915 downwards.
AAGATTCGGTCCGGGTCGATAGTGAAATATTCCCGGAAGGAAGCGATGGTGCGATACGCCACGAACTTTCCACCCCGGTCGTAGTCTTTCGTCGTGGGTGAGAGCACTTCGATCAGGAGGGTGGGATTAAGCAACGTGTCGAGCGTGTCATCGAGAAATTGCGGCTTTTCGCACGTAATGGAGAGATCGGGATAAGTATAGCGTCCGGTGGGGGAGACACACACCCGCATATCGCTGCCATAAACGCGGCACGGCCCACGGCGTAACATATTGCTCAGTTCCCGAGTGAGATTGATCACGAGCAGGGCGTGATTTTCCCGGACTCCGGACATGGCAAACACTTCTCCATCCATGTATTCGCTTTTATATTCGGCTTGGCGCTCTAGGGTGAGATACTCCTGGGCCGTGAGAAAGCGTTTAGGTTGGGAAGCCATGTAAGATCTGCTCTTCCATCCTACGGCCTCAATAGTAGAGCGTTTTTTCAAGAAACTGCTCCACGCGTTTCAGCTAAGTTATATGGTTTGATCTTTCTCCCGCTGCTTTGCCTCTTGCCATAGTTCTTCCATGCGGTCCAGTGGCGTTTCCTGTAACGCAGCGCCTCCAGCTTGAATTTCATGCTCTATGTACGCGAATCGCTTTCGGAAGCGCCTATTTGTTTTCCGCAGGGCTTGTTCTGGATCAATTCTTAGAAAGCGCGCCAGGTTTACTACCGTAAAGAGCAGGTCGCCAATTTCGTGTTCGATTTCAGCCGCAGTTCCACTTTCACGCGCTTTCGCCAGTTCCGCTGCTTCTTCCTGCAATTTCTCAACGACGCCGTCGATTGTCGGCCATTCGAAGCCTACGTCTGCGGCTTTCACGCTGATCTTTTCGGCTTCCACCAGCGCCGGCAGGCTGCGCGGCACCGAGTCTAATACGCCCGCCTGGGGAGTTTCCGCTTTTTCCTGTCTCTTGATTTCGTCCCAACGCTGTTTTACGTCCTCCGGCGTTTCCGCCGTAGCCTCGCCGAAGATGTGCGGGTGCCGCCGCACTAGTTTTTCATTGATCGCTCCCAAAGAATCGGCAATGGTGAACAAGCCTTCCTCGGCGGCCATTTCGCCGTAGAACACCGCTTGCAGCAGAAAATCGCCGAGTTCTTCCCGTAGACCGGGCCAGTCCCGCGCGTCGATGGCGTCCATCACCTCATAAGTTTCCTCCAGGGTGTACGGTTTGATGGAGTCAAAGGTTTGTTTCCGGTCCCAAGGGCAGCCGCCCGGTCCGCGCAATCGCGCCATCAGTTTTACTAGTTCGCTGAACCGTTCTCCGGCTTGTGTGTATTGATCCGCCACGCATGACAGAATAACGTTAGAGTTGTTTTGTTATGGCAGATCCGAACAATTATCCCGTTCCGCCGGCCAATTTTCTGTTCCTTGTCGAATCGATTCTCATGCAAGCGCAAATACAGCTTGGTTTGTTGAACTTTGGCGAGAAGGAAGATGGAGATTCGGAGCCCAATCTCCCGCTGGCTCGCCATTCCATTGATCTTCTTGGAATGCTGCAGGAGAAAACGAAGGGCAACTTGACCGTGGAAGAGCAGCGATTACTGGAAAATGGTTTAACGGAGCTTCGCTTTCGCTATGTTCAAGTTTCAGACGAGTTGAAGCGGAAGAACGAGCCGAAGCCGTCGGTCAGCACCGAAGGGGAAAAGAAAGAAGACGACCGCCCGCTCATCATTACTGCTGACGGCGGCAAAGGTTCCAAGACCGTTTAGATGCTCGACGCTTTCGAGCATGCCTCCATTCTGGTGCTCGGCTCCGGAACCAGCGTAGGTGTGCCTATGGTTGGTTGTCACTGCCAGGTCTGCACGTCGGATGATCCGCGTGATAAGCGTTTGCGCCCATCCGTTCTTTTGCGCCTAGGTGATAAACGAATCCTGATTGACACCTCGCCGGATTTCCGTTATCAGGCTTTGCGCTTTGGAATCGAGCACCTGGACGCTATTCTCTATACTCACGCGCACGCCGATCATATTCTGGGTCTGGATGACGTCCGCCCGTTCAATTTTATGCAAAGGCGTGAAATACCTATCTATGCCTCGGCAAACGCGTGGGAAACCATTGAGCGAACCTTCCGCTATGTTTTCGATACCACCCCGACGGAGTCCAGCCGCCCGCGTCTCCGCCCGCATATTTTCGATGACGCTCCCCTTTGCGTTTCCGGCGTTGCCATCATGCCGATTCGGATTGCTCACGGCAAAGGCACGGCGTACGGCTTCCGCTTCGGCGATTGTGCCTACTTAACGGATCATAGCGATATTCCGCCTGAAAGTTTGGATAAGCTTTCCGGCCTCGATGTGCTGTTTCTGGATGCGCTGCGGCATAATCCTCACCCAACCCATTCGACCGTGGAGGAATCGCTTCGCACCGTGGCGGCATTGAAGCCAAGGCGAGCTTTTTTTACGCACATTTCACATGACCTGCTGCATGCGGCGGTAGAAGCGCGTTTACCCCAAAATGTTCGTATTGCTTATGACGGCTTGCAAATTCCGATTGGTTACGGCGATCAGCTATGAGCGACTCTAACCCGCCAGTTCCCTGCGCTCTGGCAATCGGAAATTTCGATGGTGTTCACCTGGGGCATCAGGCGCTGGTAGCCGCTACGGTAGCGTATGCCGAACAGAATGGCTTAGTGCCCGCTGTTTTGACGTTTGACCCTCATCCCAAGCACATTGTCGCTCCGGGACGTGTTCCGCCCATGATTTGCAGCCTTCCGGAACGGATTCGCTTATTGAAGGAAATGGGTATGGGGGAAGTTCATGTCGAGCAGTTCACAAGTGAAGTTGCCGCCCTGACTCCGCGCGAGTTCGTCCTTCAGATTCTGATCAAGAAGTTAAATGCAAAGACCGTTTTCGTTGGTGAAAACTTTTGTTTCGGAGCCAGGAAGGCGGGCACGCCTGATGTTCTTCGAGCTTTAGGCGCGGAGTTCGGCTTTCTTCCATACTTTTTGCCGCCGGTTCGATACCGCCGCGAGATTGTGTCCAGTTCCGCAGTTCGCCGATATCTCAGCGAGGGCCGGGTTAGCTGTGCAAATCGCTTGCTCGGTCGCTGCTTTTCGCTCAGTGGCCCGGTTGTTTCCGGCCACGGCATCGGCTCGAAACAGACCGTGCCGACCTTGAATCTGCGCCCTCCGGCGAATCAGCTTGTGCCCCGTGGCGTTTACGTCACGGAAACTTTTGAAACGCCGACGGGCCGACGCTGGCAATCGATCACCAATGCCGGAGTGCGTCCCACTTTTGGAGGCGAGGAACTCACGGTAGAAACATTTCTTCTCAGCCCGTTCGAGGAGCCTACACCCACAAACATCCGCGTGGAGTTTCGCCGCTTTATCCGGCGGGAGCAGCAGTTCCCTGATCCCCAGAGCCTCAAGGCACAGATTATGCGTGATGTCGCCCGTGCGCAGAGTTATTGGCGTCGCGTTTCCCAGCTGGGCAAGCCCCCCAAGCGCTAGCTTGACATCTGGAAACCCGATTGCGTTATTTTCGTGACTGAGCGGCTAATTTCCAGTAGCCGTGTTTGTCGCCCAGAGGAGTCGCTTGCCGTGGCGTGTTACTTCCCTCCATTGTCCTTTGCCGTTTTTGCCGAAACACAGGAGCACCAGGAGCAGGCCCATAGCCGTCAGCACGAGGCCCGCTGGTTCGGGAATGGCCGAGGATGGCCCAAACGTAAAGACCCCCGCGCCCGAGACGAAAGTACCCAAGCGTTCACCCGTCGTTCCATCGAATCGGACGATGCCGCTGATTCCGGTGTACCCAGTAGTCACATAGAGGTTTCCATCCGGGCCAAAAGCTAGGTCAAGAGGACCCGGCAGAGGGGCGAAAGTGCCCAGTAGTGCCCCCGTCGTGCCATTGAAGCGCAGGATGCTCTGGGTGTACGGGCTGGCCACATACAGGTTCCCATCGGGGCCAAACATGAAGCCCTGAGGATTTACTACAGAAGCAAACGTCCCTAGTGGCGCTCCGGTCGTGCCATTGAAGCGCAGGATGCTCTGGGTGTACGGGCTGGCCACATACAGGCTCCCATCCGGACCGAACGCGAGAGCGCCCGGATTGACTACAGAGGCGACAATTCCCAGTAGTGCCCCGGTCGCGCCATCGAACTGGAGAATGCCCCCGACATACACGCCAGGCACACTTCCGGCATACTGACCAGCCACATAAAGATTGCCATCTGGGCCGAAAGCTAGGCCAGAAGTGCCTATCCCAGAAGCAAAGGTCCCCAGAGATGTGCCCGTCACGCCATCAAACCGGAGAATGCTTCCGGTGTACACGTCACCCGCATACAAGTTGCCATCGGGACCAAACGTTAGGGCTTGCGGATTTACTACATACGCGAAGGGTCCGACCAGCGTGCCCGTGACTCCATCGAATTCGGAAAGCTGGCCATAGGCCCCGAATTTGGCATAGAGATCGACGGCAGCGGCCCAGGCAGGAGGAGTAGCACTCAAAGTTCCCAGTAGCCAGACCATGGCAAAACGATGCATCCACCACCGGAGAGTTCTCAAGTGCGTTATTTCCTTCCGCCTCACAGTTTACAAGCTCATTCATACTGCATCAAACACAACGCTTAGCTAAACCCCGCTTCGGTCGTAATACTTTCTGGGTTAAATCTTGCGATGTGCGGCTACTGGACAAGTGAAATAGGTCGAGTTCCTTATGGACAAGCGCGCCGCTTCGATATACTGAGTTCGATCAAATCACCTCAGTCCGGAGAAAACCGCATGCAGCTTTCCGAAGGCAAAACCAAACACTTGAATGCTCTCTCGAATGACAAAGGCGTGATTGCCGCCGCTGCTATCGATCAGCGCGGCAGCTTGCGCAAAATGATCGCCAAGGGAAAAGGCGTCGGGGAGGATCAGATCAGCGACGACATGATGGCCGAATTCAAAGTCGCTGTTTCCAAAGTCCTGACGCCACACGCCAGCGCCATCCTGCTTGATCCTGAGTTCGGCATTCCCGCCACGAAAGTACGCGCTCAGAATGCGGGCTTGCTGCTGGCTTACGAGGAAAGCGGGTATGACAATACCAAGCCCGGCCGCTTGCCCGATCTTCTGCCGCACCTTTCAGCCAAGCGCATTAAGGAGCTGGGCGCGGATGCCGTGAAGATTTTGCTCTACTACTCGCCTTTCGAAGCGAACGATGTCAACGACATCAAACATGCCTTCATTGAACGCATCGGCGCGGAGTGCGAAGCTTACGACATTCCGTTCTTTCTTGAGTTTGTCGGCTACGACCCGAAGGGCGGCGATGAAAAGGGCATTGAGTACGCCAAGGTGAAGCCCGAAGTTGTTCTGAAATCGATGGAAGAGTTTGGGAAAGAGCAGTACAAAGTGGATGTGCTCAAAGTCGAAGTGCCGGTGAATGCCGAGTTTGTGGAGGGCAGCAGCGTATTCAAGGGCCAAGCCGCTTACAGCCGTCAGCAGGCGCTTGAGTTTTACCGCAGAGCCGCTGAAGTGGCGCAGAAGCCGTTTATTTATTTAAGCGCCGGCGTGGGCAACGCGCAGTTTGTTGAGTCGCTCAACATGGCGGCGGAAGCGGGCACGGATTATTCAGGCGTTCTGTGCGGCCGCGCTACCTGGAGCAACGGGGTTCCGGTTTATGCCAAAAATGGCGTGAAGGCGCTGGAGGACTGGCTGGCGAATGAGGGCGTGAAAAATATTAACGCCGTGAACGATGCAATCAAGTCCGCTAAGCCCTGGTATCAGAAGTACGGCGTCGCCGCTCATGCTTGAGGCATCCAAGCATTAAATGAGCTTTGCTTCTATACCGGAAGCAGTTGAGGACTTCCGGCAAGGCAAGATTCTCGTTGTTGTTGATGACGAGGACCGCGAAAACGAAGGGGATCTGACGATTGCGGCGGAGAAAATCACTCCCGAGGCAATCAACTTCATGGCCACCTATGGCCGTGGCTTGATATGCCTGGCGCTTGATGCCGATCTTTGTGTGCGCCTTGACTTGCAGCCGATGTCTCCGGTTAATACGGCGCGATTTGGCACCGCGTTTTGCGAGGCCATTGACGCGGCGGAAGGCGTGAGCACCGGTATTTCGGCTTATGACCGCGCGCACACCATTCGCGTGGCTATGGACCCGGCAACTCGCCCGCAGGATCTGGCGCGGCCCGGTCATGTCTTTCCTTTGCGCGCCCGCCCTGGCGGTGTTCTGGTGCGGTCGGGGCAAACGGAGGCGGCGGTTGATCTGGCGCGTCTGGCTGGACTTTCTCCGGGCGGCGTGATCTGCGAAATCATGAACGAAGACGGCACGATGGCGCGGGTGCCCCAATTAGTCGATTTTTGTCAGCAATACGGCTTCAAGATGATTTCCGTGGCGGATCTGATCCGCTACCGGATGCAGAACGAAAAGATTGTCGAGCGCGAAGCAACAGGCCATATCCAAACTCCGCAAGGCGAGTTCCGGACGGTCCGCTATGTCAGCCGGGTCGATAACGAGGCTCATCTGGCGCTCGTACACGGCGATGTGGCGGGCCGTGAAAATGTTCTTGTGCGCGTGCATTCCCATTGCGTTTACGGCAATGTGTTTCACTCGCTCGACTGCGATTGCCACCAGCTTGTTCACTCCGCCTTAGAGCACATTGCGCGGGCTCCCTCGGGCGTGTTTGTTTATCTGCACCAGTCCGGTCCCGGCTTGCAGACCGGCTGGCGCGATGGTCATCGCGAAATTCTGACACATGGCCGCCACCCGTCAGACTTCACTCCCACGGACCGGCAGCCGCTGCAGCATACCAGCGGAATCGGCGCGCAGATTCTGTCGGATCTCGGCCTTTCCACGATTCATTTACTGACCAACCATCCCCGAAAAGTGGTCGGGCTGGAAGGCTTCGGCATCCAGATCACTAAACAGGTTCCGTTTTCCGGTTAGATGCCTGT
>JBJMGL010000480.1:0-19968 GCA_045807985.1 Bryobacteraceae bacterium | reverse complement strand
GTTCGGGTAAACACAATCTCATCTACCCAAATCTCCTCAATAACGGTTGCGAATTAAGTGCTGAATATACACCAAATTCCGTCGCATATCTGCCTCTAGCGTTTGCGGGTGAGCATCGGTCTCCAGATTTCCCCATCCCGTATATCCAATATCCTTAATCGCCCGGATAATCGGCCCAAACCGGATTTTTCCCTCGCCCAGGTAATGCGGATTATCCTTAAAATGGAACTGGCAAATCCGGTCCTTTCCAAGCCACCGGATCTCTTTCACGACATCGAAACCCGCTTTAGTTGAGTTGCCCACATCGTAGTAGACCTTTACATTGTGCGAACGCGAGCGCTCCATAATCCGCGCATTGTCCTTCGCCGAAATAGTGTCTTCAATCCCCAGCACCACCCCCGCTTTCTCAGCTTCCGGGCCAAGGTCACGCAGCGCGTCGCCCACATAATTCATTTCGCTCTGCGTCTTGAGCGCCCAACGTCCAAAGAAAGGAAGCAGCAGCACCTTCGTTCCTAAATCTTTGGTCAGTCGAATACTATCCAGCACCCACTTCGGCGCTTGCTTATCGCTCTTTAAACCGTTATCGTGCAACCGGTCCACGCAAGTGCCATCAATCGGCAACTTATACTGCTTCGACAAACTCAAGTACCGGGCAATCGTTTCAGGATTATCGGCAGGCATCTTATCATCGCGAAGCTCGCGCCCAAAAGAAACCTGCACGCCGCTAAAACCAAGTTTCGCGGCCAGCGGAACAGCATCCGGATTCGCACCCTGATTCAGATTCCAATCCGTAACACCAATGCGCGGCGGCGTGGGCGCGGATAATGCCAGTTTCGAAGCCGCAAGTACAACGCCCGTCCTGCCTAAAAATGTTCGCCGCGAAAAACCAAAGCTCACCACACTCATGCAAATAATTTCTTATTTACATTACCAGCAACATCGGTCAGCCGGAAATGACGGCCTTGGAACTGATAAGTGAGCCGCTTATGATCCACGCCCAGACAATGGAGCATGGTCGCTTGCACGTCATGAATGGTCACTGGCTCGGAAACAACGTTATAAGAAAAATCATCGGTCTCGCCTAGCGTCAGGCCGCGCCTCATGCCTCCCCCCGCAAACCACATCGCAAAGCAGCGCGGATGGTGATCCCGTCCATAGTTCTCCTTTGTGAGATGCCCTTGGCAGTAAACCGTGCGACCAAATTCCCCGCCCCAAATCACCAGCGTGTCATCCAGCAAACCGCGCTGCTTCAGATCGGTGACCAGCGCCGCGGACGCTTGGTCCGTGCCCTTGCATTGCAAAGCCAGATCCCGAGGAAGATCGTTGTGCTGGTCCCACCCGCGATGATAAAGCTGAATAAACCGGACCCCGCGCTCAGCCAGGCGGCGCGCCATTAAACAATTCGCCGCATACGTGCCGGGTTTCTTCGAATCCGGCCCATACAACTCAAAAGTGCTTTCCGGCTCCTTCGACAAATCCGTTAGCTCAGGCACCGAGGTCTGCATCCGGTAAGCCATCTCGTACTGAGAAATGCGCGTCGTAATCTCAGGATCACCGTAATTTTGCTCAGTAATGTGATTCAGCTCTGCCATCGCATCCAGCATGGAACGGCGCGTCTCGGCATCGAGCCCCTCCGGATTCGCCAAAAAAAGAACCGGATCACCCGATGCACGGAACCGCACGCCCTGGTATTTTGAAGGCAGAAACCCGCTGGACCACAAGCGCGTAAACAGCGGCTGATCCCGATTCAAGGCATTCGCTTGCGAAATCAAAACCACAAACGCAGGCAGATTCTGATTTTCACTGCCCAGGCCATACGTCACCCAGGACCCCATGCTCGGCCGGCCCGGCTGCATAAACCCGGTCTGAATAAAGGTAATCGCCGGATCATGGTTAATTGCATCCGTGCTGACCGTCTTCACAAGCGTGATGTCATCAACGATTTTGGCCGTGTACGGCAAAAGCTCGCTGATCATCATTCCGCTCGCTCCGGCAGGCTGAAACTTGAAGATCGACGGGGCCACGGGAAGCGAGTTCTGGCCCGAAGTCATCCCCGTAATCCGCTGCCCCTGCCGCACCGAATCCGGCAGTTCCGTGCCAGCGATTTCCATCAATTTCGGCTTGTAATCAAAAAGATCAATCTGCGAGGGCGCGCCAGACTGGTGCAGATAAATCACGCGCTTCGCCTTCGGCGCAAAGTGCGGCAAATCCGGAAGTCCGCCAAACGCCGCAGCGCCTTTCGGAGCTTCCCCAGCAAACAATTTCGGGTCCAGCAGCGATGCCAGCGCAGCCACGCCAATCCCCTTGCTCGTGCGGCTGAATAGTTGTCTGCGCGTCAGGGATAGTTCGCGCTCACGAATCGGATTCATACTTCCTCAGTTCTTCGTTACTGTTTCGTCAAGGTTCAGAATGGTGCTGGCGACCGTGGTCCAAGCGGCCAGCACGGAGGGATCAATCTTCGGATTCCGCTTCGATTCGCCCGCAGACAGCAGTTTCTCGGCAGCCGCCCTGTCCGTATCGTAATGAGCCATCTCTTTCTTATAAAGACCCTGCAGAATCTCAAATTCCTTGGGAGTCGGATCACGGTCCGTTGCCAGCCGGAACGCAAAACGAATCCGGTCTGTTTCTGTCGGGCCAGCCTCGCTCAAGTCACGCTCCGCCAGCGCACGCGCCGCCTCCACAAAAGTCGGATCATTCATCAACACGAGCGCCTGCAAAGGCGTATTGGTAATGCCCCGTCGCGCTGTGCATTTCTCGCGGTCCGGCGCATCAAACGTATTCAAGGATGGATACGGCACGCTGCGCTTCCAGAATGTATACATGCTCCGGCGGTATAAATCAGAACCATGGCTCTGCTCATACTTTTGAGCGGAGAAGTCACCTCCAAAAGCCATCTCTTCCCACAATCCCTTCGGTTGATACGGCGACACGCTCGGCCCGCCGATTTTTTGATTGATCAATCCGCTAATAAACAGCGCGTTATCGCGAATCATCTCAGCAGGCAAACGGAAACGCGGCCCGTGCGCCAGTAACCGGTTTTCCGGATCCTTTTCAAGCAACGCCGGAGTGGTTTTCGACGACTGCCGGTACACCGCCGAAGTCACAATCAAGCGCTGCATCCCCTTCACATCCCAATTAGTCCGCACAAACTCCGTAGCCAGCCAATCCAGCAAATCCTGGTTACTCGGCGGATCACCTTGGGAGCCAAAATCCTCTGCCGTTTTGACAATTCCCATGCCGAAATACATCTGCCAGAAATGATTTACCGCTACGCGCGCTGTTAGCGGATTACCACTATCAACAATCCATTTCGCCAGCGTCAAGCGGTTACGAGGCGCATCTTTCGGCAGCGGCGGCAACACCACCGGAGTATTCGGCTCAACCTTCTCACCATGATTCCGGTAATCGCCCCGCAGCAGCACAAAGCTTTCTCGCGGCTTCTCGGCTTCCGCCATGATCATCGTCGATGGAATTTCGCGGTCGAGTTGATCCAGCCCCTTCTTGAGCGACGTATAGTCAACCTGCAACTGCTTCTCTGCCGGGTTACCCGCTTCCTTCAGAAAATACTCGCGCAGCCATTTCTTCTGGTCCTCAGACCGCCGTTCACCCGCGATCTCCAAAACTTTATGCATCGGGTTCAGTAAACCCAACTCGTACGCTTCGCTCGCATACAGCCGACGACCGAAGATCCGCAACTCGCCTAATTGGCCCTTGAACGGAGTTCCCCATTCTTTCCTGCCGATCTGCATCTCGCCGCGCTCAAAAGAAGCCGGGCTCATCTTATCAAGAATCGTGGCACTCTTCACGCCCGAGCCATTGACATAAATCTGAACGCCCTTCGCCTTGCCCGAACCGTCATAAGAAACAGCCAAGTGGTTCCATTCTTTTAAGGTCACGCCTTCGCTGGACTTCACTTCCAGGCCGGAATCCGCATTGTTGCCCCGGAAACGAACGATCACATTGCAGTTATTCTTGTTGCAATAATCAAGCGCTATTTCATAACCAGGACCAGCTTTGGGCGACTTCTCATACCGCTGCAGCAGCGCCATGCCGGAAGGACCCTCCGGCTTCAGCCACATCGCAATTGTGAAAGGCTTGTCCGTCGCAAACGCGCCGGTGTTGCCCAAAGACACCTGCGGCTCCCCGGCAAAGTCCGCCACTCGGCCCGTCCGGCCCTGAGCAAAGGGCAGCTTCCCTGAAACCACTTTCGCCGCCAGATCCGGCTGCAAGCGGTTCGCCAAGGAATCATCAAACGTATATTCCGCGACCAGCCCTGACGTTACATCCGCCACTGGGATCTCACGCTGGTGTTGCTCCCAAATCAACTCCGCCGCCGCAATCTCACTATCTTTGTCCTTGATTGCCTTTAGCAAGAGCGCTTTCATGGCGGTCTGCCGCTCATTCGGAAGCTGAAGGAACGGTTTAGCATTTCCCTTATATCCATCCAAACCCTCCTCCGCAATGCTGTTAAAAAACGCGCCAAAGCTATAGAAATCCTTTTGCCGCAGCGGATCGTACTTATGGTCATGGCAGCGCGCGCAACCCAAAGTGATGCCGAGCCAAGTTGTGGATGTCGCCTCAATCCGGTCCACAATGTATTCGTTTTGGTACTCCTCCGGGATCGCGCCGCCTTCAAAGTTAATCATGTGGTTGCGATTAAACCCGGTCGCAATGATTTGCGGCTGTGACGGATGCGGCAGCAAATCGCCCGCAATTTGCTCTACCGTGAACTGATCGTACGGCATATTGCGGTTAAACGCCTGAATGACCCAATCTCGCCAAGGCCACATCTCGCGGGCGGAATCAATGTGGTAGCCGTGCGTATCGGAGTACCGCGCGAAATCGAGCCACTGCATCGTCATGCGCTCGCCATAGCGCGGCGAAGCCAGTAAACGGTCCACTACTTTTTCATAAGCTTGCGGCGAGGCGTCATCGAGAAACGCGTTCAACTCAGCAGACGTAGGCGGCAGCCCCGTCAAATCAAACGTGAGGCGGCGCAGCAGTGTTGCCTTATCCGCTTCCGGCGACGGATGCAGACCCTCCTTCTCCAGCTTGGCTAACACAAACTGATCAATCGGCGTGCGAACCCAGCTTTGCGTCTCGACAGCCGGAGGATCTGGACGCTTCGGCGGCACATAAGCCCAATGCGTCTCCCACTTCGCCCCGGAATCGATCCAGTTCTTCAGAATTTCAATCTGCGCCGGCGTCAGCTTACGTCCCGAATATGTAGGCGGCATGCGCATTGCCTCATTCGGATTGCTGATTCGCAGATACATCTTGCTATGCGCGGAGTCCCCCGGAGTAATCACACCCGGCTTGCTGAACGCGCCTTCCTTAGTGTCGAAATGAATACCGGCCATGCGATGTTTTTCGTCCGGCCCGTGGCACATGAAGCAGTTATCAGACAGAATGGGCCGGACCTGGCGGTCAAAGTTAACAGCGGGAGGAGCCGCGCTCAGAACTGGTACAACACTGAAAATCAGCGCAGGAAAAAGGAGGGATGGAAGTCGCATTGCTCGACAGGGAACTGAAATGTGGTCAGTTCTGTTAATTATATCGTTTTTTGGAGGTTTTTAGGGTAAAACTTGCGTTTACCCTTAAAACGGCATACAACAGTCTTAAATGGCAAAAAGCATAAATCGTGCAATAAGCCTCTATTTTGCCGTATTTGCAACGTGTCTGTGGGCCGGGCAAACCCCTTCTGAAGTGACCTTTTCGCACGATGTCGCGCCCATTTTGTACAAGCACTGCGTCGGCTGCCATCACCCGAACGATATAGCCCCCATGTCTCTGCTGACTTACAAGAACGCCCGCCCCTGGGCCAGCGCCATTAAGGAAGCGGTGTCCACGCGCAAGATGCCACCCTGGCAAGCCGACCCTGCTATCGGCCACTTCACGAACGATCCCCGGCTCACTGCTGAGGAAATCAGCACCATTCAAAAGTGGGTGCAGGGTGGCGCAAAGGAAGGCGACCCGAACGACCTTCCCCCCGTCCCTCAGTTCGAGGAAGGCTGGAAGATGGGCAAACCTGACGCCGTGGTGCCCATCCCCGCCGACTATGTAGTAAAACCTAACAGCACCGATCAATACGTTTATCTGCGCTCTCCCACCAATTTCACGGAAGACCGCTGGATTACTGCCGTGGAATTAAAACCCGGCAACCGCCGCATCGTGCATCACGCTCACGTCTACGTTTATGTTCCGACAGAAAAGAAACCTGCATCCAACAGCGAAGAGAAGATTGAACCCTTCTTAAAACGGGATGGCCTCAAACACATCAATCCAGCCATGGCCGTGGTCGATGACGGATGCGCCTCGCCGGACGGAGGCAACGTCCCTGGAGGTGCGTCGAAAGAGAGCACCATTTTAGGCTCCTATCTTCCTGGAAAAGACCCGGACATCTTCCCCGAAGGCTACGCCCGGAAGATCCCGAAGGGAGCCATTCTGGAGTTCCAGATTCACTACAACTCTGGATCAATCTCGAAAGAAGAAATGGACCGCACCAGCGTAGGTCTTATTTTCGCCAAAGAACCGCCCAAACAAGTACTCCGCCGTGTCGACATCTCAAACTATCTTTTTCAGATTCCCGCCAACAATCCCGACCACAAAGTTACCGCCTGTTATACCTTCAACCGTGATGTAGAGTTGATGTCCTACACCGCCCATATGCACCTGCGCGGCAAGGACATGAAATTCGAAGCCATCCACCCGGACGGAAAACGTGAAATTCTCGTTTCAATCCCCAACTACGATTTCAACTGGCAAACCGAGTACAAACCAACCCAGCCCGTTCAAATTGAGAGCGGAACTAAGATAGTCATCACCGCCCACTTCGATAATTCCCCCAACAACAAATACAACCCCGACCCATCCAAAACCAGTCGTTGGGGCGAACCCAGCACTGAAGAAATGATGGACGGCTGGCTGGAATTCGTCCTCCCCAAATCCGCCAGCACCCAAACTACCGCTAGACGCTAACGGCAGTTTAAGACAAGAGTTACGTTACAGTCCTGTACAGTCTAATTGGACATATAAGCGCCATCATGCCGCAAGTTACCATTTATCTCGACGATGAAGTTCTGGCGTTAGTGAAGGCAGCTACGAAGACGACCGGCATTTCACAAAGCAAATGGATTGCCGAAGCCGTCCGTTTACGTGTCAAAAAGGAGTGGCCGGCATCGGTGCTTGGTTTGGCGGGTGCCTGGCCCGACTTTCCTACAGCAGAAGAAATCCGGGAGAGCCAAGGCATAGATGCGTTGCGAGAGCAACTGTAATGTTCGCGCTAGATACCAACACCTTGGTTTATTTTTTCAAGGGACTTGGGCGCGTAAAGGAACGCCTGCTGTCTGTGTCGCCTGCCAATGTGGCGATTCCTTCTATCGTGCTTTATGAACTGGAAATTGGAATTGCCCAGTCAACTCAACCTTCTAAGCGCCATACCCAACTAGATGCCCTACTCGCAGCCGTTGTCATTCTGTCTTTCGATACAGCCGCTGCCAAACAGGCTGCTGAGGTGAGTAGCTCCCTTCGTAAAACCGGCGCTGTGATTGGTCCTATGGACACCTTAATTGCTGGAATTGCTCTCGCGCATAGAGCTACTCTCGTTACGCACAACGTCGGAGAGTTTCGTCGCGTGCGCAGATTGAAACTGGAAGATTGGTATTGATACCCGGCGATAGCTGCCGCTAAAATCGACTTCATCTTACCTCGCACCAAAAAACACCAGCGCCGCTCCCTCGCTCGTATCAGCGCTAATCACGGCATGTCCTAAATCATCAAACCGCACCTCGGCACCCTCGCTCGCCCACCAGTTACGTACGGGCTTACCCTGAGTTACATAAGTAAAGCGAGCATGCTTACTAGCAAAAGCCACCACTCCACCTCGCCCGGATTCTTCTAGAATCTTCTCGTGAATTTCAGGCGTCCCTGCCACTGCCCCGGAGCGTACGGGAAAGCTCCCGGCCATGTCCTCCCGCACCTGCTTATATTTACCAAGCACCGTGGAAATAAACCCAACACCCTCTGCCGACACCTTCGGCAAATCACCCCAAATCCCGTTCTGCCCGAGCACCAGACTAGCCACGTTCACCATTTGAGAAGATTTCGGATCATCCGGCAAATAATGCGTCAGCAGCAACACCGACGGAATCCAGCGGTCATACGCAAGCGGCGTGCGGCAAATCCAGGTTCGCGCCGGACCCGGATAGAAAAACAGATTCCAATTCTGCCTTTCCTTATCGATCGGCAAGTCATAGTTGAAAAGATAAGGCCCGTTATTAATAAGAAAATACTTGCCCGCCGACAGGAACCCAAGCCCAAAAGCACGCCCTGACTCCGTCACATCAAAATCAACAATCGCATCCGGGTAAGCCTCCGTCACTTTCCGGACCACCCTCGCCATGGCCAACGGAAGCTGAAACGCGTACGAGTCCGCGCGCTCTTCGCGAGTATTCGCCGCCGTGCCGTGCAAGTGCTCCGGCGAATCGCACCCATACTGCCCAATCGCATCCCACTTGAAATACCGAACCCCATACTCCCGCGCCACGCGAATCAACTCATCCGCAAAAGCATCTGCATAGCTGCTCACCAGGCACATCGGATAACTTTCTTCCGTCTCCCAAATCGGAGCAGGCTTCTCCGGTTGTCCCTTCCAACTCCTGACAGCACTCTTATGCGTTCCGTACATGCGGCTCGAAATTCCTGCTGCCGTGGGATTAAACCATAACCCAAGCTTCATCCCATACTGGTCCAATCGCTCACGAATCGGCTTCAATCCTTCAGGGAAACGTTTGTGCGACACCTCCCAGTCCCCCGTTTTCTCATACCACCCCGTGTCCATCACAAACACTTCAATTCCCATGCGATGAGCCACATCAACCTCGGCCAGCATCCGCTCCGTCGTCATTGAAGCCAGGTACGGTTTCCCATTCCACCATTTATTCCTCTCTTGAAAATTCCAGGTATTGTAGAAGATGTAAGGCCGCCGGCTCTCTAATTGAGGAGTCATCCACCGCAAGAGGTGCGTACGGAAAGCCGCAGCAGCGGAGTCAATCCCGCCTGCCGTCACCCCCACATCCATCCAAACCGTCTCGTACTCCGTTATCTTCTGTCCCGGCACATAGTTGCCTTTCACCGCCCGCAAAGAAACCTGCCGCGATGGAGCCATTTGAAACTGTAAAAATGCATCCGGCGTTGTCGAGCCATGCTCATAAGCGAGCAGCAAACTCCCACCCTCCGCATCCTCGCCCACCACAATCGGCCCCATCATCTGCAAGTTGTCCCTAAAAGAACTCTCCGGCACGTTGCGTTCTGAAGGCGTGTAGCTGTGCGTGATCTCATTGAATTCCGAAAGCCGCACCTCCGTGACTCGCGGCAGGGAACTGAAGGAAGTGCGCAGGTATTCCAGATTATCGGCTTGGCCCGTGCGCGTCAAAGCTCTCGGTAGAGAAAACTGCAACCGGTAACAAAACCGGACCACCGGATCATGATCAGCTACCCGAAAAATCAACTGCAGCGCAAGGCCTGGATCACCTGCAAAACTTCCGCTGAAACGCCGCTCCGTAATCCCATTCCCAATCTGCCGGGCAGGCAATTCTCGCAATCCGGTCGGTACCGCGACCCGCAACTGCCCATCAATCTCAAAAGCCGGCGGGTTAAACCGATACAAATGATTTGAACCGCGCGAATTCAAAGTCCAAAGCGTGCCGCCTCGCTCCTGAACACTGATTTCAAATAGCGAATTACCGAACTGCACCTCCTGACCGGAAGCAAGGAGAGACAAAAAGAGAAAAGCAAAAAGTTTCACGTGCTGCGACGAGTTTATTACAGTTAAACGCATGGATCGCCGCCACTTCCTTCTCGGCCTTAGCAACCTAGCAGCACTGTCGATGACCGCGCAAACCCAAAACGCCCAGCCTGTTCAAATCAATATCGACCCGGACCGCACGCTCGGAGCTATTCCCGCCGACTTCACCGGACTCGGCTATGAAATCTCTTCCGTAGCGAGACCCGGCCTGCTCAGCGCCGCCAATCGCCAGTACGTACAGTTGGTACGCACGCTCGGAACTCAGGGCATCATAAGAATCGGCGGCAACACCTCCGATTACTCCTCCTTCGCGCCCGCCGGCGAAGCCGTTTCCTCCCCGAAAGCAACAGTTATCAACGAAGCCAACTTAAAAGAACTCGGAACCTTTCTCGATGCCACCCGTTGGAAGCTGATCTGGGGTGTCAACCTCGGCAGCGGCACCGAAGGACAGGCGCTCGAAGAAGCGCAAGCTGTAACCGCCATCGCCAAAGACAATCTCCTGGCCTTTGAAATCGGGAACGAGCCGGATCTCTTCAGTCACGAAGGACACAAGCCAAAGGGCTACAGCTACGAAGATTACTTGAAAGAGTACCGCCGCTACAAAGCCGCCATCCGAGCCAAACTGCCGCACGTATCCTTCGCCGGACCAGATGCGGCTGTCCAGACAGACTGGGTCACCCGCTTTGCCGCCGACGAAGGCCAAGATCTGAAGCTATTGACCCATCACTACTACCGCGAATGCGCCAACCCGACCAGCACCCTGGATAAGCTCCTCCACTCCGACCCCAAATTAGCCCCCGAACTGGAAAAGCTCAAAGCCGCTTCAGCCTCCTCGCATGTCCCATACCGCATCTGCGAAACCAACTCTTTCTGCGGAGGCGGCAAACCAGGCGTAAGCGACACCTTCGGCGCGGCCCTCTGGGTACTTGATTTCATGTTCACGCTGGCCTGGGCAGGCGCTGCCGGAGTCAATATGGAAACCGGAGTCAACCAGCTTGGTTTCATCAGTTCGTACTCTCCTATCGGAGACGACGAGCACGGAAACTACATAGCCAAACCCGAATACTACGGGATGCTGGCATTCGCGGGAGCGAGTCAGGGCCAGCGTGTAGGGACAAACTACGATACAGCAGGTGTAAACCTCACCGCCTACGCCGTCTTCAGCAACCGAAAGAAACTCTCGCTGACGGTCATCAACAAAGAACTCTCCCGCCACGTGGACGTCATAGTTACAACCGGACAGCGCGTGAGAAGCGCCAACGCCTTACGCCTAACCGGCCCATCGCTCGAAAGCAAGGAAGGCGTTACTCTCGGAGGTTCCGCCATCACCCTGGACGGCCAGTGGAAACCAACACGCATCGAACAGTTACGAACACAGGACCGTGGCTGCCGCCTGCACGTTCCCGCCGCCAGCGCCGCTATGATCAGCCTGCAAGCTTAGGGAATTTTGATATAGACTAAGCTTAGCTGCCCCGGCGAAGCATCGACACAGCAAGTCCCGGCAGATCCAAGCCGATATGCAAAAACCCTGTTTTACTTTTGCCTTCCTGCTCGCTTCCGTATTTGCCTTGCAAGCGCAAGAAGCAACAACTCCGAAGATCGTCACATTCAACAAAGATGTAGCGCCGATTTTGTATCAAAACTGCGTGGTCTGCCACCATCCCAACGACATCGCCCCCATGTCGCTCATAACCTACCGCGAAGCTCGCCCCTGGGCAGCCGCCATCCGGCAAGCGGTTGTTCAGCGCACCATGCCGCCCTGGCACGCCGACCCGCACGTGGGCGAATTTATCAACGATCCTCGTCTGTCCAACCAGGACATCGCCACGATAGAAGCCTGGGTCAAAACCGGAGCAAAGGAAGGCGACCCCAAAGATCTTCCCCCCGCGCCTGTTTTTAAGGATGGCTGGCACATCAAACCGGATCTCATTCTCTCCATCCCTGAAACCACCGTCGCGGCGGGCAACCAAGACGACTACGAATACATTTACGTCCCCACGAACTTCACGGAAGACAAATGGATACAAGCCGCCGAAGTGGTACCCGGCGATCGCCGCGTGGTCCACCACGCTACCGTCAGCGTAGTCAGCGCCAAGGAAGTGCCCAAGCTGGAAGCCAAGCACGGCGACGTGGAGGAAGTAGATAAATTTCACTTCCGGACCGGCAAAGTGAACCACCTGAAGCCGGATGCGCCCGTCATTGACGACGGCTGTTCCCCAAGCCCGGACCCCACAGTCCCGAGCCCTTCTAAGGGTTACCTGAATCACGTGCCCGGCATTTATCTACCCGGTCACCTGGCGGAAGTTCGGCCTCCCGGCTACGCTCTTAAGATCCCCGCCGGATCTTATCTTCAATTCCAGGTTCATTACAGCAACCGTTTGAATCAGCCAGCGGTGGATCGCACCAGTATCGGCCTCGTTTTCGCTAAGGAACCGGTCCAGCACGAAGTCGCCCAATACGAAATCTGGAACGACTGGTTCCTGATCCCGCCCGGTGACGGCAACCACAAAGTTACCTCCTGCTATACCCTGCCGAAAGATGTTCAAGCCGTGGCCTATACTGCCCACATGCACGTTCGCGGTAAAAGCATGACTACCGAAGCTATTTACCCCGACGGCCGTCACGAAATCCTCTTTAACGTCCCGAAATACGATTTCCGCTGGCAGGAAACCTATTTCCTGAAGAAACAATTCGTGCTCCCCAAAGGCACAAAACTGGTAACAACCGCCTACTTCGACAACTCATCCAACAACGCCCTAAATCCTGACCCGTCAAAGGCTATTCGGTGGGGCGAACCGAGCAACGAAGAAATGATGGGCTTCTGGCTCGCTTACGCGGACCTCAAGCCAGTCGAGGAAACCCACGACACTCCCAAACCGACCGCCGCTAACGCAACCACCTCCGCCGCAAATAGATAAACAATATGTCTTCCTCCCGTCGAATTTTCCTTCGTCAATTCAGCACCGGCCTTGCCGCGCCGCTCATCCTGGGTGCAACCGATAAATCAGGAAGCAAGAAACCGATCCTCGGCACCGGCGACCACACCTACGAAGTCACCCACGACTGGGGCCAGTTGCCCGCCGACATTCAATACGGCAATACCCACGGCGTATGCGAAGACTCGCAAGGCCACATCTATATTCACCACACCGTATTCGCCGCCAGCGAAAAGCCGGACACCATGGTGATCTTCGATGGCGACGGAAAATTCGTCAAAAGCTGGGGCAAGGAATTTAAAGGCGGCGCGCACGGCCTCACGATCCGCCGCGAAGGCACAAACGAATTTCTCTACTTGTGCGATACCAAACGCGCGCTCGTCGTCAAAACCACGCTCAACGGCGAAGAAGTATTCACCCTCGGCTATCCCAAGGAAGCCGAACCCTACGCGAAGCCCGGTCCCGACGGTAAGCCCATCAAGTACAGCCCTACCAATCTGGCCATCGCACCTAATGGAGATATCTACGTAGCCGACGGCTACGGTTCCAGCTACATCAACCAATACAACTCGGAAGGACACTACATCCGAACCTTCGGTGGTCCCGGCAAGGAAGCCGGTCAATTGCTCTGTCCGCACGGCATCATGGTGGACACGCGAGGCCCCCAACCCATTCTCACCGTCGCCGACCGTACCAACAAACGCATTCAGCGTTTCACGCTTGAAGGCAAGCACATCGATTTCATCTACGGCACGCCCGCCCCCTGTCACTTCAATGTCTATAAGAATGGCGATGTCGTTTTGCCCGACCTCTTCGCCCGCGTCACGCTGCTGGACCGCAACAACCAAATCATTACCCAACTCGGCGATGATTCCACCAGCAACTACATGGAAACCCGCAAACTCACCCGCGACCACTTCACGCCCGGCAAATTCGTCTGCCCCCATGGAGCCTGTTTCGACCACGCAGGCAACATCTACGTCGTCGAATGGGTGGAAGTAGGCCGCGTCAGCAGGCTTCAGAAGGTTTAGTTGTCGCCGCTGCTCAATCGCCGCCACTGCCTAAGCCTGTTAACGGCCAGCGCTTTCAGCTTCGCCGGGCAGAAGCGAGCGGATAACACACCGCCCGATAAAGATTGGGTTTGTCCCATGGACCCCGATTACCGCTCGGACCAGCCCGGCACCTGTCCTAAGTGCGGCATGAAGCTAGTGCCCGGCATTCCCGACCGGATCGAGTACCCGCTGGAAATTTCCCAATCGCCAGAACGATTACGGGCCGGAGATACCGCAACCCTAACGCTGCGCGTTCTGAACCCAGAAACCAAGGCCAGCGTCAAGCAATTCGAGATCGTCCACGAAAAACTGATCCATCTCTTCGTCATCAGCGAAAACCTGGAGTTCTTCGCGCACATCCACCCGACCGCTCAACCCGACGGTTCTTTTCAACAAAAAGTCCGCCTGCCCTACGGAGGCATGTACCGTCTCCTGGCCGACTTTTACCCTTCCGGCTCCGTGCCGCAACTCGCCGTAGGAACGATATTCGCTGCCGGACAAAATACGCCCGCGCATCTCGTCCCCTCGCTAGCCCCCTGCAAATCCGCAAACCTGACTGCGGCACTACGCCTCGAACCAGAACAACCCATCGCCGGACTCGAAGCAAAACTCTTCTTTACGCTGAATCCATCCACCGGACTGCAGCCCTACCTGGGAGCCTGGGCCCACATGCTGGCCGCCAGCGCCGACCTGATCGATCTGCTCCATATCCACCCTTTTCTAGCGGACGGCAAACCAACTATGCAGTTCAACGTCATCTTCCCCCGCACCGGCCTTTACCGCATCTGGGCCCAATTCCAACGTGAGAACACCGTCAACACCACCGTTTTCACGATTCCTGTCCGAGCCTTATAAAAGAGCCTTGCGCTCACATACGCGATTGTTTTAGGGCGTTACACTGTGACTATGCGCAACCAGTTCACTGCTATCGTGGAAGGACCACTTTGAATTGATTAGTAAGGTAGGAGGAAACGTCCTCCCCTCGGGATGCCATTTCAGCAATTTCGTCCGCGGTTAGCTTTTGTTTAGACGTTTTCGGCATAGCCTTTACGGCCGCATTGCCATCGCACCACTAGCAACCTCCACTGCAAACCGTAGCGGCGCTGACGACTCAATCACTGTTCCCGACGGCAACTCCAAAGACCTGCGAAACGTAAATGTGTGCCCCAGCTTCGGATCAAAACGGTAAAGCCAAACCAATGGCTCAATCCGCCCATCCGGAAGCTTCGCCACAATACGAGCTGATTCCACCACCTGATCCGCCAAAGGCCGGACCCCTGCTGCCTGTAGTGATTCTTTTAACTCCCCTCGCGTCTCCATCACCACGCCATCCTTCACCGGCATTATGGCGGACCCCTTCGAACTCGCTGCCTGCTTCGGAAGCAATGCCGGATTCCCCTGGGGAGCGCCGCCAATCACCCAAGCCGCGATAATCATGATTTCCTCTTGGCTAAGGCCATGATCGGGCGACAAATCCCCAAAACCCTTCACCGCGCCCCAAGGCGGCATTGACCGCGAAAGCACCTGCTCTTTGATTGACACTGCCCACGGCCTGACTTCCTCATAAGTAGTCAAAGGAATCGAAGACCCGGCGCCATGACAAGCCAAACAACGGTTCGCAAAGATCCGGTAAATATCACGGCTGAACGTAAGCTTCGTCGTGATGACGTCATGCGCGGCAAGCCTGACCGTTAGGGCCAAAGCGCAAGCCATTACCTTCAAAACTGATGAGTGTTTAACCAATTCCTGCCTAACATGATATACAGTGGTGTTCGCATAAGGACCGCAACTGGCTTTATGGGTTCAAGCACACGCCGCACATTCTTGCAGGCTTCGGCGCTCTCCGCCTTAGCCGCCACACGCTCCTGGAGAGCCAACGACCGCATCAACATTGGGCGCATCTCAGCCGACCTCTGCCATTTGGCCAATATCAGTTACCGCCTAGACGGCCGCCTTCTCGCCTTTGATCCTAAGACAGAACGTTTCACCGATGACGCAGCTAACCGCCTCGCGCATCCCAACTATCGCGCCCCCTACGTTATCCCACATATAGCATCATAGATATGCCGACCGCACCTGCTGATCCGTCACCCTATCTCGAAGACTCCTCCGGCTACAAAGGTTTCGCCGACCGGGTTCTTGTCCCTTCCGACATCAACGAGCTTCAAACCATTATTCAGGAATCCTCCGCCAGCAAAACCCCGATCACGATTGCGGGTGCCGGCACGGGCTTAACCGGCGCTCGCGTCCCCCAAGGAGGCTGGAGCGTCTCCCTGGAGCGTTTCCGAACTTTAGAAGTTCAAGAGGGAAAGGCCCGCTGCGGAGCCGGTGTTTCCCTCAGCGAACTGCAAACAGCAGCCGCAAAAACCAGACAATTCTTCGGCCCAAACCCCACCGAAATTTCCGCTTCCATCGGGGGCATCATCAGCACCAATGCAGGAGGAGCGCGCAGCTTTCGTTTCGGTTCCGTCCGGCATCACGTCCTCGCCCTCCAAACAACCTTCATGGACGGCCAAACGCGCGAACTGAAACGCGGCGACCGGGTGGACTTTCCCTATCAAACCCTTCGTCAACCTGCCACAACCAAGAACGCCGCCGGTTACTATTTGCAGCCAAACCTGCAATGGGTAGACCTCCTGTCGGGAAGCGAAGGAACACTCGGGATCGTAACGGAAGCCGAACTCCAGCTCCTGCCCGAACCCGCCGCCATCCTCAGCGGCGTTGTCTTCTTCCCGTCCGAAGAGCACGCCCTCGACGCCGTAGACGCCTGGCGAATCGTCCCGCGCCTGCGCCTGCTGGAATCCATGGATGGCCGCGCTCTCGATCTTCTGCGCCCCCGCTACTCCGACATGCCCTCAACAGCGGAAGCCGCTTTGCTCATCGAACAAGACCTGCATTCCGAAGAAGACGAAGAAGTGGACCTCTGGACCGAGCGTCTTCACGATCAATCCGCCCTGGAAGAGCAATCCTGGTTCGGCTTCAGCGCCGCCGACCGAGAACGCTTCCGAGCCTTCCGGCACGCTCTGCCCACCATGATCGTCGATAAAGCACGCCGCGGAAACACACCGAAATTCGGCACTGACTTCGCCGTGCCGATAGACCGCAACCGCGAACTCTACCGCTACTACCGCGAGCGTTGCAGCAAACTATTCCCCGACCAATACACTATTTTCGGCCATATCGGTGACGCTAATGTACACGTCAATCTGCTGCCCAACACACCAAAGGATGCGGAGCGCGCCGAAGAATTGATGGAAGATTTCGCCCGCTACGTGGTCTCGCTAGGCGGAACCGTAGCTGCCGAACACGGGGTAGGCAAACACAAAATCAACCTGCTCCAGCTCATGTACTCAGCCGAAGAAATCGAAGCCATGCGGGACGTAAAACGAAAGCTAGATCCCCACTGGCTGCTAGGTCGAGGCACCATCTTCGCTCCTGCCTCAACAACCTAATCCCCATCCTCTTCCCGGGCCTGAAAGCAACTCCGCCCTTCCCGGCACAAGGACCCATGAACATAATGTTCGTCCGGCCCCGCCTTACCCATAGTCCGCAAACACCAGTAGCTAGTCGTCGCTCCCATCGCTTCCTGCAAATGGACCAGACCATCGCCATAGATGCCGAAAGCGGACTTGCTTCGCAAATAGTCGCACTTGCCAGATTGTGAAGGAACACTTGCGCTCACGCCACACCTCCCACCGCGCTCCGGTCACGGCCCATCAAACCTGCCGCCAGTAAAACCGTCCGGTAAACAGCAGTTTCAAACAAAGCTTTTTTGTATCCGTTATCGGAAAGCGGAGTCGCATTCGCCACCGCTAACCGCCCCGCCTCACGAGCCACCGTTTCATCCACCTGTTTTCCACGCAATGCTGCTTCCGCGGCCGTAGCATGTTGCGGCGTAGGTGCCGCCACTCCCAGCACAATCGCTGCCTCGCGGCAAACCGGGCCATTCATTTGCAGCACAACACCCGCATCCGCCAGCGGCCAGTCAAAGCTCTCCTTCTCGGCATACTTCTGATAAGCCGACTTCGTGCCGGCAGCGGGCACGGGAATCAGCACCGCCGTAATCAGCTCATCCGGACGAACCACCGTTTCATTCACCAGATCATTTTCAGGAGGATTATAGAAGTCCTTGAGAGCCACCACACGCTGGCCCGTTTTCGAAGTCAGCTCCACGCGAGCACCAAAGGCCATCAACGGAACAGCCGTGGAAGAAGGGTGTACCATCGCGCAAGTGCCATTGTTCACAATCGCGTGATACTGGTTCTCTCCTTCATGCGCATGGCAAGCATCACTGCCGCCCTTTTTGCGGCAGTCAAAATCCTCGGAGCGAAAATACCAGCATCGCGGACGCTGCATCAAATTACCGCCCAATGTCGCCATGTTCCGCACCTGCGGTGTAGCGGCATGTCCGGCGGCATCAGACAGAGCCGCATACTGCGCCCGAATCCCGGAATGGCTGGACAACTCCTCCAACGTGGCCAGAGGACCAATCCTCAGCCCCTCCCCGTTTGAGGTAATCCCCCGCAACGCCGCCACATTACGGATATTCACAATCTTCGAAGGAGTGCTGATCCCCTCCTTCATTAAATCCAGCAGATCAATTCCGCCAGCCTTGACCGCGGCATCCCGGCCCATTTGATCCAGCGCCTCAGGCACCGTCTTGCAATCCACAAACGTAAAGCGGTTCATGCGCGCGTCTCCTTTCCTGTCTTCCCGAGCGCGGCCAAAACGTTCGGAGGAGTCATCGGCAATCGCCGCATCCGCACTCCGGTCGCGTTATAAAACGCGTTCCCAATCGCAGCCGCCAGCGTAATAATCCCGGCGGATTCACCAATCCCGGCGGCATCCGTCGATGTCTGCCCGATGTAATTCTCAACCAGAACAACCTCAATCTCAGGCACCTCGCGAGCGCCTAAAATCTTGTAGTTCTCCAAGTTGGCATTCAGCATATGGCCGCTGTTGTCATCCATAATGCGCTGTTCAAACAACGCATACGAAATCCCTTGCAGCATGCCGCCATTAATCTGGCTGATCACGCCCATCGGGTTCATCGGCCTGCCGCAATCATGAGCGCCAAACACCTTCTCGACATGCACGCGCCCTGTTTCCGTATCTACCGCCAGCTCCACGTAATCCACCCCGCCATACGTCAGCGGCTTCTTCTCCTTCGCGTAATCCTCCACCCGCTGCGCCCGAGCCGCAATCTCATCGGAAGAAAGTTTGGAAGCGGCCTGCTTCAATGACCAGGACCGGGACGAGTCGCCCTTCACGACGACACGGCCTTCCCGCATCGCCAGATCACCAGCCCCAACGCCCAACTTCGGCGCAACCGTCGCAAAAAACTGCTGTTTTAATTTATAGGCAGCATTCCGGGCGGCAGGCGAAATCGAAGCTGTCGTCATGCTGCCGCCCGAAGGTGGCCCCGGAGGGTATTGCGTATCGCCGATCCGAATATGGACCTGCTGCGGAGGCACCGTGAACTCCTCCGCTACAGTCTGAGCCAGCACCGTCTTAATGCCGCTGCCAATATCCTGTACCGCCGATAGCAATTCCAGCGATCCATCACGGTGCAGCTTTACCTCACAAGCGGAATCAAGATTGTTGAAGCGGTACCACACCGATTGAGCAATGCCGATCCCCCGCTTCACCGGCCCTGCATCCGCTCCAGCCGCACGGCGATTCTTCCAGTTCGTGCGCTCGCGGATGAGCTGCCGTTCTACTTTACGGGCCGGGCTTTCATCGATGCGCTCCCGGAAGTCCAGCGGATCAAGCGACAACTTTTCCGCCAGCTCGTCAATTGCCTGCTCCAGAGCAAAACACCCTTGCGGATGCCCCGGCGCGCGAAACGCAGCGCCCGGCCCAGCATTGGTAAAAATATCGTACTCTTCCGTGTGCAGGTTCGGGCATTTATACATATTGGTCGCCGGACCCGCCGTACCCGCGCCCGTCCCCACGCCAGCCGTGCCGTAACTCACCAGCTTGATCGCCGTTAAGGTGCCATCCTTCTTCGCGCCAATTTTCAAGCTCTGCAACGAATCAGGCCGGTTCGAAACAATATGTTCCTGCTTCCGGTCCAGCATCAGCCGCACCGGCGCATTCGCCTTCCGTGATAACTCAGCGGCAACCACGCCCTCATTACCCGCGCCAAACTTCGCGCCAAAGCCGCCTCCCATAT
>JBJMGL010000479.1:0-3350 GCA_045807985.1 Bryobacteraceae bacterium | reverse complement strand
GGAAAAAGCCTCTGGAGGCGCTGCTTCAGCAAGCATCGCACAGCAATCTTAAGCGTACGCTTACGGCGAAAAGCCTGGTTGCGCTGGGAGTCGGAGCCATTATCGGCTCTGGCCTGTTTATCAGAACAGCCGCCGCTTCCGCCGAGGCTGCCGGCCCCGCAGGGACGCTTTCGTTTATTGTTGCGGCTATCGGTGGCCTGTTTGCCGGCTTGTGCGATGCCGAGTTTGCCGCGCTGATCCCCCTTGCCGGCAGCGCTTAGACGTACGCCTACACCACTATGGGCGAATTCGTTGCCTGGGTAATCGGCTGGGCGCTCATCTTAGAATATGCGCTGGGGGCCGCAACAGTTTCAATAGGTTGGAGCGAATATCTTAATAATCTTTTCGGAGGAAGAATACCGTTTGAATGGTGCCACTCGCCGATGGAAACGTCCGCGACGGGCGCTCACGGAATCTTTAATGCGCCAGCTCTCTTTATCCTCTTGCTCTTAACGCTTTTGCTGATTAAAGGCACGCAAGAATCCGCCTCAGTAAATATGATCATTGTGATTATTAAGTTGTCTATTGTTGTTGTATTTATCGCGGCAGGCTGGCAATTCATTAATCACGCGAACTACCAACCCTACCTGGTGCCGGCCACGATTCCCGGCCATGAAGCTCTTTTTAAGCATGGATGGGGCGGCGTGCTCGGCGGCGCCGGCATTGTGTTCTTTGCCTTTATTGGCTTTGATGCCGTTTCCACCGCCGCGCAGGAGACGAAAGATCCAGGACGCGATATGCCCAAAGGGATTCTCGGTTCGCTGGCGCTTTGCACGATTCTTTACATTCTATTTGGCTACGTGCTCACGGGTGTTTGCAATTGGAAGGAGTTCAAAGTAGCAGGCAAGGAAGCTTCCGTCGCTTATGCCGTGCAACACCACATGCCTGGATATGGCTGGTTGGCAACAGGAATTTCGGTGGCAATTTTAGCCGGTTTTTCTTCCGTGATCCTGGTCATGCTCTTAGGCCAGAGTCGCGTTTTCTATTCGATGGCGAATGACGGCCTGCTTCCGAAGCTCTTCGCGGAGTTACACCCAAAATTCCGAACTCCTTATAAATGCAACATTGTTCTGTTCTTGTTTGTGGGCTTGTTCGCGGGTTTTATTCCTGGTTCTCTGGCGGGCGACCTTACATCGATCGGAACGTTGTTTGCCTTCGTGCTTGTCTGCCTTGGCGTTATCATCATGCGCCGTTCTGAGCCCGCGTTAAGACGTCCGTTCCGTACTCCGCTGGTTCCCCTCGTTCCCATTCTCGGGATGGTGGTTTGCGGCGGAATGATCATTTCGCTGGATATCCACACGCAATTGACTGCTTTTGTATGGATGATTATTGGTTTGCTTGTCTACTTTATGTATGGACGGAGTCACAGCAAATGGGGTGATGCAGAAGTGCTGCAAGGCGCGGTCGAGCAGCCCAGATCGGTCTGATTCAGATTTGGCTATTACCGCGTCTTACTCCTCGTGAGATTTCCTTTATCATGCGCGGTTCTTGTTGTTTTTTCGCTGCCCGCGCTCGGGCAAACTAGTTCCCCCGCAGGCAGTTATGTTTTGCAGGACGTACGATTAATCGACGGAACTGGTCGTTCTCCCGTCGACCATGCATCGATCATCATCCGAGGCGGCAAAATCAATCAAGTCGTGAGTGGCCGTAGTGCCGCTAGGTCCGAAGGCGCTCAAGTTCTGCATCTCTCCGGCAAGACGGTTATACCAGGCTTCATCAATGGCCACGGTCATCTCGGGCTAGTGGAAGGGACTTCTGTCTCGCCTTCAAACTACACTGGCCTGAATATCATGCGGGAGCTGGTCCAATACGAGGATTATGGCGTCACAACCATCGTTTCGCTCGGGTTAAACAAGGACCTGATTTACAAACTCAGGTCGGAGCAGGAGAAGGGCAATGAGCCGGGTGCGACGATTCTCACAGTGGGCCGCGGCATTGGCGTTCCGGACGGAATGCCTCCGGTTAAGGTTGGCTCGGGCCAGGTGTATCGTCCCGCTACGCCGGAGCAGGCACGCGCGGCGGTTCGCGAGATGGCTACTCACTCCCCCGACCTAATTAAAATTTGGGTTGATGACAGCATGGGCAAGCTGCCGAAAATGAATCCTGCTGTTTACAGCGCGGCCATCGACGAAGCGCATCGTTTAAATCTAAGAGTCGCAGCACACGTTTTTTATTTAGATGACGCCAAGCGTTTGCTGCAGGCTGGTGCGGATATTCTGGCGCACAGCGTCCGCGATCAGGAGCTAGACGCGGATACCCTCAGCTTGCTCAAGAGCAAGAAGGTGTACTACATTCCCACTCTGCAAGTGGAAGAGTCGTTTTATATTTATGCGGATCATCCGGATTGGATGAACTCGCCCTTTTTTAAGAACGCGCTGAGTGGACCGTTGGAGAAAGAGCTTGACTCCCGGTCTTACAAAAACAAGGTCGAGAAAGACCCCGCCACGCAGGCCCACCACAAAGCAATGCAAGTGGCCATGGCCAATCTCAAAAAGGTACATGACACCACGGCACCCATCGGCTTTGGAACAGATTCAGGGGCCAATCCATACCGCGTTCCGGGTTGGGCGGAGCATCGCGAGTTGCAATTACTGGTGCAGGCTGGCTTAACTCCGGTGGAGGCAATTCATTGCGCTACGGAGGCCAATGCGAAAATGCTCCATTTGGACGAAAAGACCGGGACAATCCAGGCAGGCAAGCAGGCAGATCTTTTAGTGCTGAATGCAGACCCTTCCGTTGATATCAGCAATACCGAAAAAATCGCGATGGTCTTTCATAATGGCCGGCAGGTGAATCGCGAGAAGAAATAGAACTGACTTGAGCTTAGTAGCGCAGCGGTCGCGAAAACAAATTGCCGACCACTTCCTGCCCTGGATTACCCGTAATTTGCTGCATGAAGACGGTCCAGGGCTGATTCGGCTCTTTCACCAGCACAGCCGTTGCTCCAATCCGGCCAACTAAGTGACCTGTCGTGTAGTCCCAATACGCAAAAGAATCGAGATAGGGTGAGTCCTTCTGAGCCTCGGCTGGCGGCATACGGCCAGCTAGTCCCTCCTCCACTTGCAGTTTCAGCCAGTCATCGCCTTCCGCGCGCAGGAGCAAACGGCAGCGGCTGAATTCGGGAAGGAACACAAAACGAAATGGCGAATCATTTCGCGGGACCAGAATCGACGTTCCGGGTACAGCGAAATAGCTCGTCAGCGGAGTGTCGATGTAGAGATGCAAAGCAGCGAGAACTTGCGCCGATGATCGAGTTCCCATGGGCTGCAGGTCGATATGATGCGTCAAGCGGTGCCGTATGGCTGCCAGCG
>JBJMGL010000478.1:0-9490 GCA_045807985.1 Bryobacteraceae bacterium | reverse complement strand
TTCAGAAATCCAGGCATCTCATCCCATCTACCGATGGCTGCCATTCCTGGCATCTTCTATTCGAAAATCCTGATCCTGCTGGTTTCTGGGACGCCATCGCCTTTAGGCGTGACATGGGCATTCTGTTGGCGCTCCCGTGGATAGCCATTTCGTGATCTACAGAACGAACGATAGTGGCCGGTATTGGACGCGAGAGAAAAGCACGGCGTTGGCGGCCAACCCCAAAGGCGAAGGCGCTTTCGCCGCCAGCAACACGGCACTGGTCATACGGCCAGATGGGAAGAAGATATTATTCGGCACAGGCGGCCCTGGCGGTCCAAGGATTTTTATGTCGAGCGTTAAGAACAGGAAGAAGTGGATCATAGCTACGATGCTATGGATGGGAAGGGCGATTCGGCGGGCGTTTTTTCCTCGCCTTTCGCGACCGTGAGCACGGCACCGCTGCCTTCACTTCCGATGGCGGAGTGAGTTGGCGAGCCGCCACTGTACCGCCAGGCGGATGCCGTTCCTCGGTGGGTTGGGATCAACACAGGCAAGCGTGGATTTGCGTGGGGCCCAATGGGAGTGACGTCTCAACAGACAATGGACAAACCTGGCATCGGCTTGACGGCGCTAGTTGGAATGCGCTTAGTATCCCTTGGGCCGTAGGTCCCAATGGCAGGATTGCCCGGCTCGGAGAAGATGCAAGTCGAATTTTACAGCACTGATTCATTCCACTTTGGGGTTCAGCTCCCGATCCGGTAAGGTTTGCTCTTCTGTTCAAGTAGCGGGGGAATGATGGTTGAGTTGCGTCCGAAGCCCCGGAATAGATAACCATAGAAGCCAGCCAACCGTGTCCGTTCAATTAAGAAGCTAAGAACGGACGTTAAAACGATGCTCATGAAGACGATGCAGTAAGTGATTGCTTGTAAGTCCTTACCGCTATCGATGTGCTGCTCCAGCGGAAGGGAGGCTAGCACTACTGCAGCTAATCCTTTTGGGCTCATGATGGCTACGAGTGAGGCATCACGAACTGGCATATTACGATCAAGCCCGATCCAAGCGGCTGGTATTCGAATGAGGAATACCAAAAAGGTAAGAGCCAGCCCTATGTAGACCAAGCGAAGATCTGTAAACTTAATCGACACGCCTACGTACACGAAGAAAAATGTTTTTAAGAGAAAGACGGCTTCGCCCAGAAATATACGCTCGGTCTCATTAAGAGTGATCGGCTCATCCGGCAAGTAGCGGCGCATCCATGCCATTCCATGAAAAGCCTGGATATTTCCCAGCACCGCTCCAAAAACAGCAGCGGCAACATAGCCGCTGAAGCCTAGAATCTCTACTAACCCGAACAAGACAAACACGAATGCCGGAGTAGTAAAAATTGAGTTTTCCAGTCCGCGAATGCGCCGCAGAAGCGCGGACCAGAGAACCGCGCCGGCTGCCCCCGCTAAACCAGCCAGCACGAGCGTCGCGATAATCTGACCGACCATTTGCCCGAGCCGCAACGTACCCAGGCGGTAGCTGTCCATGAAACCGATCGCGACAACAATACTGAGCACATCGCTGACTGCCGACTCTAAAAATACAATGGTCTTCGAAGACTCCGCCATGGTGAGCTTACGCGTTAATGGAACAATAACGGCTGGAGAGGTAGAACCGATGATTGCGCCCAGCATCAGCGTCAATCGTGAATTCAGCCCAAGCATAAAGTGAGCAAGAATGCCCACTGCCACCATCGTGGCTAAAAAATTTGTCAGCGTTAGTGTTAGAGTCGGCCTGACAACACCACGCAAAATAGTTAGATCTAAACTTAATCCCGCTTCGAAAAGGATAATGACGAGTGTTACTGTCGCGAAGACAGGGCCGATCGCGCCAAAATTGTCAGGAGTGACAAGGTGAAGAACGGGTCCTAACAATATCCCGATAATTGTCAGGAGAAGGACATCGGGAACTCGTGTACGGCTAAATAGTCCTGTGAAAGCATGCGCCACAAACACAAGAAAACCAACGACAAGTATGTTTGTGGCAACGTGCATAACGGCGCAAACGCCTTAAATCCTCCGAAAAGTATCTTGCCCGTGGACTACGGAGTAGCTCGTGAAGTTACGGGCAGATCTAACGTAACTGTAGAATACTTTACGACCGGTGTTTCAGGCGGCGGGCTCGGGCTGCATACCTGTCAAGCACGCTACGCAACTCGCTGCCGGTCTGTGGCCAATGAACAGGACCGCGAATAATCTGCTTGTTTGTCAGCGGACGCCCATAAAGCTCAGCGTTGTCGCTGACGTCCTGGCGCAGCGTAGCGCCATGCAGAGATACGCCCGCAAATACGCCCCGCGCTCTTGAATACGAAAGCATTTCAGCCCGGAAGCTCGCATCGGTTTTCGCCGTGGAGGATCGGCCTACCGGACCTCCCGCTACTTCGGCGACACCGCCCAAAGTGAACTGGGTAGAAAGCAGGCGGTCAGCTCCTTTTCGATTCATCACTAACAACACTAGATCACTCTCACTTAATCCGATTTGGAAACCAACACTGCCGCCCTCGATACGTACTGACGCCGGAGCTGACCAATCTGAGCCGCGTCGGCAGGAGAAGAAGTCTTTACCGTACTTTGCACCGGCAATGAAAGCTGCCTGTTTTACTCCCGGCACAATCACAATGCATTGCGCCTTAGCAAGCAGATTCGTTGGAATGCCCTTATCCGGTGCTGACATTACTTCTGAAAGTACTACCGCGGCATCGTTCAAGCGCTGTGTGGGTGCTTCAGCTGATACAAGAAATGGCAGGCACACTAACAATGGCAAAAAAATTCTTCATGTTTACTCTCCAACGTGGACAAAAATTAAATACTGCGGACGGGCATGCTCATGATGTCGTCTACCCGGATAGACTCCTTCACGACAAAAGGCTCTCCATATTTCACGCCGATCAGATTACCGTAGAAACGCGCCACAGATTCGAGACGCTTGCTCACTTCCTCATGCGAAGGAAATAGGTCGGAGGCTGTCTCCGCGTTTCCATATTGTGAGGTATAGCTCAACAATGCGGCCATGCGGCGCTCGAACTGGCGTGAGATGTCAACCACAAATGACGGCGTAACATTCGCATAAAGCGAAGAGTAGAGGATTTTAAAGGGCCGGTGCGGTGGAGTCTCTTCTTCCAATCGGCGCAATCCCGCCAGAAAGCACGCTTCGTAGCCAACCTCACAAGTCCGGTAATGATCGGGATGCCGACCAGTCCAGTAAGGCAAAATAACCACGCGCGGGCGAATGCGCCGGATCACTCCGGCAAGCGTCATGCGCGCGGTAATCGTGTTTTCAAGTCTGGCATCAGGCCAGCGAAGATTTTGACGCCACGCAAGAAGCATCTGCTCCCCGGCGGCTTTTGATTCCGCAATGCGGATCTCCGGAGTGCCGCGGCTTCCCATATCGCCAGCCGTGAGATCCAGAACACCTGTACGATAGCCAAGTTCCGCCGAGCGAATGAGGGTGCCGCCGCATGTTTGCTCTACATCATCC
Organism: Bryobacteraceae bacterium; assembly: GCA_045807985.1. GTDB lineage: Bacteria > Acidobacteriota > Terriglobia > Bryobacterales > Bryobacteraceae > Bog-105. The sequence goes on along the minus strand of JBJMGL010000478.1, from coordinate 5,986 downwards.
GGGTGCGCCGCCAGGGCCAGCACATCCAGAGGCCGCAAATCCTCAAACGGTTCGTTGGGATCGTGCATGGGCTTGGCTAGTAGGAGAAACGCGGACGATTGCCAGTGAAGATGCGCACCAGGATGAGACCCGCCACAAATCCGCCGACATGCGCGAACCAGGCAATGCCTTGTGCCTGGGATACGCTGGCCAGCGAGCTAAGTCCGCTTAACAACTGGATGGCGAACCAGTAGATCAACATAAGGGCAGCCGGCAATTCGACCGTTGTGATGAAAATGACGATGAAAACAAGCGTGACTACACGAGCCCTGGGGTAAAGCAGCAGAAATGCGCCCATAACGCCAGCAATCGCGCCGCTTGCGCCCAGCGTGGGAATAGGACTGCCCAGATTGACCATCAACTGAACGAGAGCGGAAGCAATGCCACTCACTAAATAAAAAACCAAGTATTTGCCTGACCCGATTGCCTCCTCAACATGTGATCCAAAGACCCATAAAAACCACATATTGCCGATCAGGTGCAGCCAGCCTCCGTGCAGAAACATGGAAGTTACTAGGGAGGAGGGAATCAACTGGTCAGGCACCAGTGCATAATGCGCGATGAATTGGTCACGAAGGTAGAATGGAAGCGCAATTTCATAAAGAAACGCCAGCACGTTAACCGCAATAATTGCTAACGTAACGACCGGTGTGGTACGCCGATAGAGCAGAGCCCGCAGCGGAATCATGCTTTGACTTCCATTATTCCTGAAGAGAGCGCGTCGCAACGCTCGGCAACTCCAGGCAAAATGCGGCGCGGAACGTTTCCTGCCGCAGCGCTGCCTAAAAGCGATTCTATTTCCGACCGGGCAGGAATATGCCCGCGTGCGCCAATTGCGGTGCAGTTGAGCGCAGCGGCTGCGTTAGAAAATGCAAGCGCGCTCTCCATCGGCAAGCCGCGCACCATGGCATAACAGAATGCGCCGTGGAAGGCATCGCCCGCGCCTGTCGTATCGACACAGGAAACCTGAAAAGCGGGAGAGTAAAACCATTGGCCGCCCTGTAGCGCTAAGGCTCCATGGTCGCCTAGCGTCATCGCTGCCACTTTGAATTGATACTCACGCTGTAACCGGTTCAAAGCAAGGAATGGGTCTTCCTCGCCTGTCCACTTCGCTGGCCACCCTGATCCTGCCACCAGGAAGTCAACATGCTTCAGCACCGCCTCAAAACCAGGGTAGATCGTATCTACGTCCAGCGAAACGGGGATGCCGTTCTTTCGGGCTGTCCATGCGGCGAAGGCCGCCGCATCGGTGTCGTAACCATCGATATGAAGAAGCCGACTGTTTGCAATTTCATGGGGGTTGATTTCCGAGGGCTGCAGGCGAAGGCTATCCTCACGCCGCCATAGCACGGTTCGTTCACCCGTGCGCTCGTCAATAATGATATAGGCGGTCTGGTTAGGGCAGCCGCCCCGGACAATCAGGCTGCTTGTATCAACGCCTGTACCCTCTAAACTTTCGCGCTGGATCTGTCCGCGCAAGTCGTCGCCGATTGTGCCAATGTATTTCGTGCGGAGGCCAAGCTTGGCGCAAGCAACAATGGCGGTCGCTACTTGGCCGCCCGGACTCAGCATCTCTCGCTCAAAAGCGATTTTTCCGGCGTAAGGCGGATATTCGGGAACCAGTAGGAGAGTATCGGTAGCATTGAGACCGATACCCAACACGTCAAAGGGAGAGTTCAAATCAGGTTATTTCTTGATGGAATCGGGTACCTGGTACAGATAAATAGTATGACCAAAACCGTGAGTTCCTTTCGCTTCCGTCGTTTCCATGGGTTTCCAACCAGGAATTGGATAGTCATAGGATACAACCCGGGTATTTGGCTTTAGGAAGCGTTCCAGGTTTGGCCGTAAAGTATCGTTCGCGGTAGTAGCCAAATAAAGAGTGACAACGTTGGCGCTACTAAGGTCTTGCCGCATAAAGTCGCCATGCACGATCTTAATCTGATCCTGCAAGCCTTCCTTTTTTACTCTCTCGGCTGCGGACCTTGCCAGGCGATCCGAAATTTCAATGCCGACAGCCTTTACCTTGTATTTCTGCACGGCGGTGATCAAAATACGCCCATCGCCGCAACCCAAATCAAACAGCGTCTCGCCCGGTTTTAAGCTGGCAAGTTCCAGCATTCGATCCACGGCGTGCTCCGGCGTGACTACATAGGGCGCAAACTTATTGCCGTACTGCGGTAAGTTCGATTGTTGCGCAAAGGTAAAGGGCGACAAACTCACCAGCAATGCAGCAAGGGGAAGGCCAGTACCGATGATGCGAGTTCTAACAAACATTTCTTCCCTAGTTCCTATAGCTTACCTGAAACGATTCCTCAGCGTGAGGACATTACTACCGCTGAAGCCACATTATGTTGCCGCTTTGATCTGATAATTCGATTGAACATCTCTGATGTTGACAGCCATAGATCGCGGGGCCTCGAAATCGTGTATTCGACCCCTTTAAACGGCTTGATAGCGTGACTGATTGAATCCTTCCAGGGAACGGCCTGTGGATTCAAATTATAGTTCATGTAAAACACAGGACACTCAATACCTCCGATGCGGCGCAGTTCCTCTTGGGGTACATCCGCATTGAGCATCGCCTTAGGTCCAGCAAAGATGACTGCGTCCGGGTGCGCGCTGTTACCGATCTCTTTTTCAATCAAACCCTGTAAAAAGTCGGTTTCGCTGTGTTTTTGAGACAACTGCCCTATATCCACGGTCCCAAGCTTCATTGTCTGGATCGCTTTTCCGAGAGCGGGAAAATCGATCTGCTCGGCAGTTTCCTGTCTGTAGATTACCCGGCTCTCGCCTATGTTGAACGCGACCAGTGAGATGTGATGAACATGAGGATCTCGCTGGATTGTCTTCAGGATGCTCACGAGAGCGTCTGTATCTGTTCGCTGCAGTGATGACGACTGAGTACTCTGGGGAGCAAAGTTGACAAGCAGTTTCAGATTTAGGCCCTCCTCGGAAGGCGCAGGTTTTGCGGCGGGGTCGTTAATAAAAGGCTCAGGAGAAGACTCTTCAATTTGGTTGGGATTAATAAACAACGGCATAGGCTTGTCTTTGGGAGGTAGCGCCGCTTCCACATCCCAAGTCGATGAACAGGCCCGCTCCGTACGGTCGCGTATCAGCCAGTCCACGTGGTACTTGCCTTGGCCGAGATCGATCGTGCCATCCAAAAGCGCGTCGCCCTTTGCCTCTTCCTCCAGCACCGGCACGCGGAAATGTTGCACGAAGTAGGCTGCGTGTGATTTGTCGTCTTGCGGATAGACGCGAAACACGACGGTTAACAGTTCGCTATCACCCGAGAGTTCGTGTAGCGGGATGCTTACCTGGTAGCCGCTGTGGAATCGCAAGTCGAATCCAAGATCAGCTTTGCGCTGCACAACGGTGCAAGGCAAGTCCTTCCGAGGCTCAGCCGCTTCCAGCACCGCCATGTCGGACGGCAGAAGCATGACCGGCTCACCAGCCTGTACCGGCTTTAAAAGTCCTTGTGAATGAGCACAGCAGCCCACTGCAAGGCCAATCACGACGAACGCAAAAGGCGAACACGATTGAAAAAACCGCGCGGCCATAGTCCCCCAAGTGTATTACGTTTCGATTGCGGCCGATACAGAAATGCCGAACCTACTGGATTTAATTATCATGCCTCAGTTTGAGATGTACAAACACGAATTTTCTAAGGTTATAGTACTGGTGCGAGGAGGGTTTTTTCTGTCTATGAAAAAAGGCGCAGGAATAACGATTGTGGCCTGTGCTAAGTTCGAGGGTTATGGCGAGCCGCAGCGTTAATAAAGTGATTTTAGTGGGCAATTTGGGCCGAGATGCCGAAACGAAGTTTACGCCGTCCGGAGCCGCAGTAACAAAATTTGCGATAGCAACCACTCGAAACTGGAAAGATCAGCAGACCAATGAGTGGAAAGAAGAGACAAATTGGACCAATGTAGTTGTTTGGAGACAGGAAAACCTGGCAAATTACCTGATGAAGGGCAAACAGGTCTATGTCGAGGGGCGGCTGCAAACCCGAAGCTATGACGACAAGGATGGTAAGAAGGTTTACACTACCGAAGTCGTGGCAGATGAGATTATCCTCCTAGGCGGGAAAGCTGAGGGCGGAAGCGGTCTCGAAGCTGGCCCGCCTGCGGCTGCAACGAGTGCGCGTCCTGCAGGGCAGGGAAAGGGCAAAGGACAGTTTGGGGGAAGTATGCCGCCCGCCAACAATAATGATCCGTTTGGGCCAGAGATGGGCATCACTGACGACGATGTGCCATTCTAAAGTCCGTACTATTTGAGAAGGACCCAAACTTGTTCACAGCTGATAGTACTGATTGTTATTACAGCCTTATCAGCCTTAGCTAAGGTTGTACAGCCCTCCGAAGCGTCCGATCGGGACTGGCTTCTCAGTTCACTACTGGATGGGAGCCAGCTTTCTAATCGAAGCTTATTTAACATTGCTTTCGAAAAACAAGGGATCGCCGAGACAAAACGCATTTGGATCGCCTCATCGGATGGACTTCATTCCTATGACGGCTATCATTGGCGTCGTTACGGCAAAGCCGAGGGCCTGCCGAGTGATTTCGTGCGATGCGTTCTTGTCACCCAGGGCGGGCAACTCTGGGTAGGCACCGACCAGGGCGCCGGAACGTTTAACGGCAAATCATTCTCAAGCCATGGAGCGGAGATCGGGTTAGCCGGGCTTAACGTCCGGCGAATCATCGAAGACGTTGACGCCACTCTCTGGTTTTGCAGCGATAGCTGGCCCAAAGCGAATGGCCAAGGCGGTCTCGCCAGTTTTCGTGATGGCCGCTGGCACAACTGGCACAGCCGGGATGGTCTGCCTAGCGATTATGTCGTTAATTACTTCCGCAACTCCGCAGGCCAACAATTTGCTGTTACCTCAGGCGGGTTGGCGGAATTGCGCGGTGACCGGTGGACGACACCCCTCGCGGCCATGGCGCGGCCGGGTTTGAACTGGGGGTCTGGTTCCATCGCGGAGTCGCCCAGTGTGGGAATGATGGTGTCTACGGGCACGGACGTATTTGTTCTGAAAAACGGGGTTTGGAAGGCATTCACAAACGCGGCAAAACATGAGCACGGAATTACAGCGACACGCGACGGTAAAATCCTCGCGTGCGGCAGCAAGGGACCGAACCAAAAAGTCTTCGTCGAATGGACCGGACGCGCATGGAAAGCAGTGTCGGCGGACTTCCCCGTTACCCACAACTATGTCGAAGAGATTCGCGAAGCGCCGGATGGATCAGTTTACGCTGTTGGTTTTGACTGTTTGCAGAGATGGGAGCGGCACGGTTCCGAGTGGCGGTACTACCCAGGGCTACCGCGGCCTCTTTCGGTGGATGGGAAGGGCCAAGTTTGGTTAATGGACGAACGCGGCTTCTATCGTCAGGCTGGTGGAGTTTGGCATGACTTAGGGAAGCCCTACCAGGCGCTCACGGCTGATTCTGGCGGCTCCGTGTGGACGTGGAGCCAACATGCGCTGATGCGTTGGAGCGATGGCGAGCAGAGCACGGGCCGTGCAGTCGAGACAAGACTTCATACTTACCTGAGCGTCACTTTAGATGCCCAAGGCAGACTATGGACATTTGGCCGGGACCGAACTGGACAGCAGCGCCTACTTATTTTCGACGGCAGTAAATGGACCGAAAAAAGTATCCCAGACAGTAAATGGGTGACTGCGGCACCGGACCCGGTATCCGGAATGTGGTATCTGGCACATCGAATGGATGGAACGGATCCACTGATCTATGTAAATGAAAAACGCAAAATCTACCCCGTTCCAATTCCCTTGCTATCGCAATACGTAAACTTCTTGCATGCGGACCGAAACGGAGACGTATGGCTCTTCGGAGAGACTGGCCTGCATCGGTGGCGTCATAACCACAAACCACCATGGGAGTCCATTCCTAACCTGTCTGGACCTAGCGTCATCGCTTGTTTGGAG
>JBJMGL010000477.1:0-1570 GCA_045807985.1 Bryobacteraceae bacterium | reverse complement strand
GCTAGCCGACCGGCAGCTTTTGGCGGTGAAAACGGGAAAGCGGACCTTCACTTAAGATCTTTTACTGTCTGTACCTGACCCGAACCGGACCTGTAAGCGCGTCAATTTCACCCGGTCCGTTGCCGCAGAAAACCCGGAACTTCACCACGCCAAGTTTGGGAAAATGGAACCGATACAGGTTGCGCTTGTTCAGAGCCACAAATCCGCAGGCGAAAAACATGACCGACGAAGAAAGGTTTGTGCATCAGCATATCGAAGAGTTCCGCTACCTGCGTCAAACCGAAGATCTAATCGATGAAGGTGCCGCTTCGCTTGAGGCCCGAAAGAGCGTACCATGGCGCCTTTGCTGCCGGCACTGCATCCATCCGGCTGCCGCTTAGGAGCTTGCAATGACGATTAGAAGGCGTGAGGTCATTGTTGGGGCTGGCAGCGCTTTGATCTTGCCGTTCCCCATTTCTTCCGCAGCAGCACAACGCGTTAGGCGTGCGCAAATTGGCTTTATAAGCGGCCTCAACCAGGCCGCTGCAGGGGAGTTCATTAACGCGTTTAAAGAGGGGCTTGCTTCGCTCGGCTACATAGAACCCAGCACGCTCAAATTACACCTTCTCTTTGCCAATTACGTGCGCGAGCGCATTCCTGCGCTCGTCGAGGAACTTCAGAAGAGCGATGTCGATCTTATTATCACGCATGCCCTCGCCACAGGAGAGGTCGTAAAGAGCCACCGTACTCTGCCAGTTGTATATGAATTCAGCGCTGATCCCGTTACTTTGGGCTATGCCACCGACTTGGCTCACCCCCTTTACAACGCGACCGGGATCACGTTGATGATGGCAGAGCTGAACAGCAAACGACTAGAGCTTCTGCACGAGATAATGCCGGACATAAAACGGATAGCAGTCTTAGCAAACCCCTTACATTCTGGGATGCAACTCGAACGGACCCATTCCGAGGTTGAAGGGCAAAAACAAGGCATTGAGGTCTTATTCTTTCCGGCGTCCAATCGCAATGAACTGACCCGTGCCTTCGCTACGATTAGCTCAAGCGCGCCGCAAGCGATACTTGTCTTCTCCGATGCATTTATGGTTCAAAACCGGGATGACATAACGGATTTCGCGATGAGGCAACGCATACCTGTCATCTCCGGCTGGGCCGTTATGGCTGACGGTGGCGCACTATTTACATACGGTCCTCGGCTAGTCGAATCGTATCGCCGTGTCGCCTACTTCGCGGACCGCATTCTTAAGGGGGCAAAGCCGGCCGATTTACCGATTGAGCAGCCAAGCGTGGTGGAACTTGTGATCAATTTGAAGAGTGGCAAGTCATTGGGAATCACCATCCCCTCGACGGTGCTTGCCCGGGCTGCTCGTGTGATCGAATAATGTTGCCTCTGACCCAGCTCATAGTGTCGCAGCACGGAGCTCAATGTTGCCGGTTTGCCTGAATAAGCGGCGCAACGAGTTTGGTTTGCCGGCCGCTCCAATTAGGTCCGCTTTTGGCGCGATCGCGAACTGCTCCCGACTCAGGTAACTCGCCTTGGCACGGCGGAAGGCGCGGAGAAGTCCGGATGGCG
>JBJMGL010000476.1:0-2935 GCA_045807985.1 Bryobacteraceae bacterium | reverse complement strand
CTCTTTGGCTGTTTGATATTTGCTCATGCAAACAACCATAATGCGAGCAACCCCAAACTTTGATGGTAATCTGTGCCCCCTCAAAGTGAGATTTTATTAGTTGGCCCATATTGTTCTGAACACGTTTGGCTCGTTTGGCGATCTGCATCCCTACCTGGCGCTGGCGCTTGGGTTAAAGGCACGAGGGCATGATCCGGTGATTGCCACCTCGGCCGTTTACCGTCGGAAAGTGGAGGCCGAAGGGGTCGGCTTCGCGCCGGTGCGGCCCGATGTTGGCGAATTGCTGAACCGCCCGGAGTTTGTGAAAAAGCTATGGCATCCGCGGCGCGGAACAGAGTATCTGATTCGCGACTACCTGATTCCTCAAGTCCGCGAAAGCTTTGAGGACTTGCGTGAAGCATGTCGGCGGGCTGATCTGCTGCTGACGCATGCCGCAGCTTACGGGGGTCCGATTGTTGGGGAATACTTACAAATTCCCTGGCTCTCGGTGGCCTTACAGCCTGCGGCATTCCTTTCCGTTTTCGACCCTTTCGTGCTTCCAGCAGCGCCATGGCTTCGGCATCTGTATTCACTAGGGCCTTCGTTCTTTCGCCTCTTGAAGCGGATAGCGCAATGGAAGGTTAAGAAGTGGATTGGACCGATCCAAAAATTACGGCAGGAGCTTGGGCTGCCGTTGGCGAGCCGCAATCCTGTCCTGGAGGGCATATCACCCTCTGGCTCCCTCGCTCTTTTTTCAAAGCACTTTGCCAAACCGCAAACTGACTGGCCGGCCCATACGACACAGACCGGCTTTGTATTTTACGACCAGCTAGGCGAAGGGATTCCGGGCGTACACAATGACAAACGGCAGTCGGCGGAAGCGCTCCATGATTTCTTGACTAGTGGGCCTCCGCCCGTGCTCTTTACATTAGGCTCATCGGCAGTGATGCAAGCTGGAAACTTTTTTGCTGAGAGCGCCGCCGCTGTCCAGAAGCTGAACGTCAGAGCCATTATGCTGGTCGGCAATTTCGACCGTGAACAATTGCCTTCCGTCACGCCGCCTTCGATCTTTGTAACGAACTACCTGCCCTACTCCGAAATCATGCCAAAGATGGCGGCTATCGTTCATCAAGGCGGAATTGGCACGACCGCACAAAGCTTGCGGGCAGGGCGCCCCACTCTGGTTGTGCCTTGGGCGCACGATCAACCAGACAATGCGGAGCGTTTACGGAAGCTGGGAGTAGGGCGCACCATTCCACGCCAGCGGTACCGTGCCAAGCGCGTCGCCAGAGAGTTGAATCGCTTGCTTCGTGACAAAAACTATGCGGAACGAGCGCAGCAGCTTGGAATGCAGATCGCAAGCGAAGACGGCTTGGCTTGCGCTTGCGATGCAATTGAGGCAATGCTCTAGAATCAAAGGCTTATACCAGCTTGTAAAGCTCATCGATCACATCCCCGGCAAGGTTATTCAAGTTGAAGTGTTTATACAGGACGTAGGAGCGCGCTTCGTTGTGAAGCCGGTAACAGGCCGCATCGCGGTTTTGTCTGCCCAACTTTCCGATATTTATCCGAGAGACCCTATTGACCGTTTGATTGGCGCAACTGCCCTAGCAGAGGGTATGGCTTTAGTGACAGCCGATCAAAAGATATAAAGATCTCCCGACGTACAAACAATCTGGTACGGAAGAAGCGCCCTTTAACGCTTCTTCCGTACCAAACGGCGGGCTTTGCGAACAACGCCGGGTGTGTTGGTGAACGCTTCATCCACCAGCGCGGCTTGTTGATCGTTGTGTACTTTGTGCGCGCCTGTGGCCGGACTCGCGGCGGCGGGTCGTCCCACATAACGCACCTTGCGCTTGCTCGATGCCGTTGTTTTCGGATTAATGAGCGGCTGCATCTGTTCTTCTATGAAATACCAGGCGCCCATGTTTTCCGGCTCTTCCTGCACCCAGAAGATCTCGGCGGCATCCGAGTAGCGGCGCAGGACATCGGTCAGGCGCTGCAAGGGGAAGGGATAAAGCTGCTCCACGCGGATAATAGCAATATCGTGGCGGCCTAGCTCTTCCCGCTTGTTGACCAGATCGTAGTAGACCTTCCCGGTACATAGTAGAATGCGGCGGACGCTGTTGCCCAGATACTGAGAGTCGCTGATTACTTCCTGAAAACTTCCGTTTGTCAGTTCTTCCAGACGCGAGGCAGCTTTGGCGTAGCGCAGCAGGAACTTGGGCGTGAACACGATGAGCGGCTTGCGCATGCCGCGCCGGTCATTGCCGCCGTACATTTGGCGACGCAGCAGGTGGAAGTACTGGGCGGGAGTGGTGCAATTACAGACCTGCATGTTGTTTTCGGCGCAGAGCCGCAGAAAACGTTCCATGCGACCGCTCGAATGCTCCGGGCCTTGCCCTTCAAGTCCATGTGGCAGCAGAAGAACCAAACCGCTGGGCTGGTTCCACTTGACTTCGGCGGAAGCAACAAACTGATCAATGATGATCTGCGCTCCGTTCACGAAATCGCCGAATTGCGCTTCCCACATGACCAGAGTCAACGGATCGGCCACGCTGTAACCGAACTCGAAACCCATGACGGCATACTCGCTTAACAGGCTATCGACAGCTTCAAATCTCACCTGATTCGGAGCGAGGTGCTGGAGCGGAATGTAGAACGCGCCGGTTTCGTAGTCAGAGAATTTGAGGTGCCGCTGCGTAAATGTCCCGCGCGAAACATCCTCGCCGCTCAGACGAACGGGCGTGCCTTCCAGAACAAGGCTGCCAAAGGCAAGCGTTTCGGCAAAGCCCCAATCAATCGGAGCGCCTTTCAGAACTTCACGGCGCTTTTCGAGCAAGCCTTTCAGCTTGGGGTGAAGATGAAACTCTTCCGGCAGCGTGGTGCAGGCCTCAACGACCTTCACAAGCGTGCCGTGGTCGGCGGCCGTCGGCGGGATGGGTTGATGCACTTG
>JBJMGL010000475.1:0-6881 GCA_045807985.1 Bryobacteraceae bacterium | reverse complement strand
CTACGTGGACTTCGCCGCCTTCCGCCACGCCATCCAAGAGCTACTGTGCACCATGAACTCTCGGCACGCCTCCGAGTGGCGGAGCTTGCTTACCTGGCGCTTCCAGACCTTGCGCCCACAGGAACTACCTTTAACGGCTTAACGCTCCCCCGCGATATACATCACACCGATCTCAAGGGCCTTTTCCGGCGTGCCTTCCCACCGGCCAGAATCAAATAAACAGGGCTCATAACGTTCGTTGCTGTAGGTATAAAACGCCAGGCTCCAGCGGTCCGGCTTTCCTAAATAGCGCAACCGGCACAAATGCGTCAAGACCGGAACACCCGGCTTTTGTGCATCCACGTAGCAAAATTTTCCATGGAACCGCAGCCGCAACCAGCCTTCCTTGCCCGGCACGATCTTGGCCGCATGCTGCATCAGACGCTTGCTCACCTGGTCTTGCAGAAGCGGCGCAATCCTTTCGCCGCCACTCTGCGGGTCGTAGACCCAGGCCCAGTCTGATCGCCCCATGGTCCAAGGCTATCATTCGCAAACCCTGCTCAAAAGCTCAATTTATAACCGTGCTCGGTATAGAATTCAAGCTGTTTGCAGCGAGACATCCGAGGGTTCGGCCGAAGCTGGCGAAAACTCATCGGGCCATTCGGCAGGCATTTCGGCAAGAGATCGAAAGTTTGCTGCCTAGCAACATGAGATGGGGATCTGAACAGGAGTCAGTCATCCGTATTGTGCTCGAAGCGCTTCTACATGGCTTGACCTTGGAGCATGCCTACGACTCTTCCGTGCTCAAGCGAGAGAAGGTAGAGCACGTGCTGCGGCGCGTTTTCAATCTGTTAACGTACGCGGAAGAGGACGCGACGGCTGGAACCTTTACCGGGCTCACTTAGCCTTTCGGCGAGACGCACTCACAGCCTGAAGTTCCCGTCCAAGGGACTCGATCACCTCGGCGTTCGCTTGTAGCGTGGGTGACCAGCAAACCTTAGACAGCCGAATCAGCCTTTTAACAAGTTTTAGTTCGACTTCAACATTATCGATTCCACTACTCTGCTCAATCTGCGTTGAGTCCAAGCCTCTTATCACTGAAGAAGACAGTACGTTCCTCATAGTTTGTACCAACGGATACGAAAACTGGTGCGATTTGGATTTCAAATTATTCGGATTCTAATCAAAATATCTGTCGTATTACCGAATGTAGTGGCTCGACCGGCGTCAGTAACGTCCCGCTACAGCCGGGTTCGCCGGTCGAAACGCAAGCAGTATCAGGCCCGCCGTGAGCAGCAGATAGGGGTACCACTCATAGCCCTGTCCTCCATCGGTACTCACTGCCCCCTGGCTTGAGTTCTGGGCTGACGCTGCGCTGATGAATGAAGGAGTTGTAACGGATAGTGGAAACTCAGAGCGGGACTGAGATCCTTGTACGTCCATCTCCACCGTTCCCGCTAGCAACCAATCCATAAGGGCATCATCACCAGGGTTAAACGGCCTCGCCTGCGCAGAAATGACCGGACTGCAAAGCGCAACCGGTATTAAAAAAGTTACCAGGAGCAATGCATTTGCGTGCATGCCGAACAGAAATGACGTAACAGCCAAGCAAGCAGAGTCCATATCTGGAACGCTGCATTTTTTACGAAAAGCCTGTCGAACCATGGACAACTTCTCCAGTTGAAGGGTACTATATTCCATTTCAGGAACTGGGCGCTTCCAGCGGCAAGTTCTACCTGCTTGAGTACATTGTTAAGCCGTTTGGCCCATTCTTTAAGGCTGGATGACAAACTGAATAAAGATAAATGCCAAAGTCGCCATTGATGCTTGAATTGAATGGACAGTACAGCGAAGAGCCAATCAGCTCTTCCTGCGGACCTCTTCTTTTTCTCCGCTCTTTACTCAATAACCCTTTAAAGGTAGGAGCACTCGCGCCGAGCTCGCCTAAGCTCTCCCGACTGATGGCATCCCGTGTTGATCCAGGGACAGATCCGGTTCTCGAAATCGGCGCGGGTACTGGCGTCATTACGCGGGCGCTGCTGGAGAAAGGAATCAGTCCGGAACGGCTTTTTGTCATTGAACAGGACCCTTTTCTGGCGGCGTTTTTGCGGCGTGAGTTTCCAAATATTTGCGTGCGCCGCGGGGAAGCGATTGATGCTCCTTGCATTCTTGCCGAGGAGGCGATTGGGCGGGTCAAGACCGTTATCTCAAGCCTCCCTTTGAGAAACCTCCCCATGGCTGATCAGGTCGAAACTGTCCGGGCGATGATGAACGCGCTGGCGTATGGCGGACAGTTGATTCAGTTTACGTACGCCGCGGGCTGTCCTATTCCGAGCCAAAGGCTCGGTCTTAAGGCGGAATGCCTGGGCCGGGTATGGATGAACTTTCCACCAGCGGCCGTATGGCGTTTTACCCGGAACCGGGTATCTGTATAATGCGCTCCGGACCAGGCACAGGATTACGATCCCTTTTCGAGCAGTGTCTTCCAGCGTTCCCAAGCCTGATCGCGAGCTTTTTTATTTGGCTCCGAAGCGCCAGGCTGCTCTCCCGCTCGCATAAATCCATGCCCGGCACCGTCATAAGTAACCGGCTCATAGCGCTTGCCCGCCGCTTTCATGGCATCCGTGGTAGCGGGGATCGTTGCGTCGATACGAGCGTCGTTGCCCGCATAAAAACCATAAACGGGCGCGGTGATGTGCGCCAAGGCATCGCTATCAATGTCATTGGTGGAAGGCTTCATCGGTGGCGGGCCGTAGAAGACAAAGGCCGCTGCAATGCCCGGTCGATTGGTGGCAAAACGAAACGTTTGACCACCCCCCCAGCAGAAGCCTGCCACAAAAAGCTTTTGACTGGCAGCCGGCAATTTCAGACCGTAATCGGCCACTGCTTTCAGGTCGGCGGTTACCTGGCCGGGATCAAGGTGGCTTACTGCTTGGGTGACTCCGCTGCTATCAAAGCTGGAGGTGCGCCCGCCATTTGGCCCCATGCCGGAGAGCAGGTCTGGCGCGACGGCAATATATCCAGCCGCAGCCACTTGGTCCGCCAGGTCCTGCACCCAGTCAGAAAGCCCGAAAATCTCGTGAATAATCAGCACGACGGGAGTTTTGTTCTTCGATTCAGGGTAGGCTACAAAGGTCTCCACGCTGCGGCCGTCATGCTTTACGGTGACCCACTCGCGATGGCGCGGTGACTTTTCCAACTGCTGGCGGGCCCAGTCTTGGGCCGGAAGGTATGCTGCCCCTAGCAGGAACAGCGCAAGGATTCGTATCATATGCTTTTTGACAATAGTACGATTTGTGCAGGGATGTCCTATGCCATCAGAGTTGAATATGCCCACGAGCGCCGGATCCGCCAGCAGAACAAGATCTACTATCGGGTAGCGCACTGGCCTATCTGGATCTGGGTCTTCTTTCTTGCTCCTGGCCCTCTCACATTTGATTTGTTTGCGCATGGCGGCAGCGCGCGGAATCTTTCCTGGTTAGGCGTGGTAATGATTGGGACAGGTATTGCTGGAATTTCCGGGCAATTACCCGGCGTGGAACCCCGTCCGTACATACTTCGGTTTTGCGAAGATAAGCCAAACCCTCTGTACCGGCGCGTATGTTACACGTTTGCCTGGAACGCGCTGCTGAACTTTGCAATCCTGAACCTGCTTGGTCTGGTCCTTGCCGTTTTGACAGGTCATTGGGATTTACATGAAGTCTATACTCGGGGGTATTTCCCGGTATTCGCGGCCATTCTGGTATTAGGGCTGTTCGGGTTTTTGCCTCGCGTCCGAAAATCGACAAGGGGGGAGGGTACGGATAGACGTTACTTTTATGGCGCGGTTTGGGCTGTGACAACCGCGCAGGCACTGTTGCTGGTCTTGTGGAAAGCCACCCCCCGGACACATACGGCAGACGTTGTGAAGCTGGTTGTTTTCGTAGGCGCGCTCGGCGCAATGTGTATGCTTGCCGGGCTTGGTGTTCTGCCCCGGACGCGCCCGATTCTTCCGGGTGAACTCATGGTGGCGGATTAGTTTCTTATTGCTGCTTTGATCTTTTTTGCTCTGATTGCCGGCCTGATCGCTGCTAGCGCCGCCTATCAAAGTTGGGCCGCTCATCGGGACCGGCTGCGTTTGCAGCCGCCAGGACGCTTGATTCAGACAGCGTGCGGCGCTCTGTACCTTCATGAGCAGGGGCAGGGGAGTCCGACGGTTCTGCTGGAATCCGGCCTCGCCGCCAGTTCTTTAAGCTGGGCACTGGTGCAGCCGCAGGTAGCGGAATTTACCCGCGTATGCAGTTATGATCGCGCCGGATTTGGATGGAGTCTTCCTTCCTCGAAGCCCCGCACCGTCGGGAATCTCACCGCGGAACTGGCCATGCTTTTAAAAGACGCGGGTTTGCAGCCTCCCTATGTTTTAGTAGGCCATTCGTTTGGCGGCCTCCTGACGCGTGCGTTTGCGCACCTGCATCCAGGTGACGTGGCAGGTATGGTGCTGGTTGATCCCGTGTCGCTTCAGTATTGGTCTGAGTGCGGGCCAAATGATCAGAAACGGCTGCGTTCGGGAGTAAACCTTTCTCGTCGCGGCGCGCTTCTGGCGCGGCTGGGAGTTGTTCGTCTAGCGCTGCTACTGCTGGCGGAAGGGCGCACGCGTTTGCCGCGGCTAATTGCGCGCGCCAGCTCGGGAAAGGCCAATGACCTCATCTCGAGGCTCGCTGGCGAGATTCGAAAACTTCCGCCTGCTGCCTGGCCTTTGATCCGCGCGCATTGGAGCCGTTCACCCTGCTTCCAAACGATGGCTGCTTATTTGCAGAACCTGCCGCAAAATGCGCAGGAAGCGGCACGAATGGAAATTCCCGCTCGCATTCCGCTCACAATTCTTTCTGCCTCAAATGTCACAGAAGGCGAGTTGCAGGAACGTGAGATCTGGGCTAAACAGAGCCAGAATGGACGTCATATTCGGTTAAACGAGGGTGGGCACTGGATTCAGCTTGAACATCCAGAGACGGTTGTTGTCGCGATTCGTGAGATGGTGAACTCCCCAAGCGTTGTCTTGGGAGAACATCCTTCGACCGCCACCCGTCAATAAACATATTAGTTTTTCGCATCTTATCGCTTTATAAGCTCATCATATGTTTTAATGAGAATTGCTCTTTTTGCCTTCTATCGTGATTTGTTCTTCATCGATAGATCTGAAGGAGGAGTTATTTCATTTTGAGTGCAGTTCTTGTTGACCAAAATGCGGCTTCAGCGGAACACACCGGATTAGATGATTCACTTGTTCGTCCTCTGGTGCGTGATCTGCACAAGGTGAACCGCACGATTTTCTGGACAGATCTGCTTCTGTCGTGCTCTATTGGATGGGTAGCATTTGTTGCGGCAGTTGTTCTACCGGCGTTTTCCATTCCGGCCATCGCTGCCACGGCTGTTTCTGTTTTCTGTTTGTACCGCGCCCTTTGCTTTGTTCACGAGATCAGCCACCAGAGCGATCGCTCCCTGCCGGGTTTTGGAGCCGTATATAACGCTCTCGTCGGTTTTCCTTTCTTGATGCCTTCCTTTGTTTATGTGGGCGTTCACCAAAGTCATCACAAAGTGAGTGTTTATGGAACGGAAGGTGATCCGGAGTATCTTCCGTTTGCCCAGTCATGGTTAATGACGACCACCTTTGCGCTGGAAAGTTTTTTCATTCCAGCGATTCTGCTTCTCCGATTTTTGGTCCTGACGCCCATTGGTTTGATCTCGTCCCGTTTTCATCGCTGGCTGGTGGTTCATGCGTCTTCCTTGACCATGAATGTGAAATATCGGCGTGAGGTGACCGCTGAGTTAAGCAGGAAGGTTCGCAGCCATAGCGCGATGATTTTTCTCCTGTGGGGAGTCTGTATTGCCCTGGCGATTGGCGGCGTTCTCCCGTGGCGAGTTTTTGTCGTTTGGTTTTTCGTTTGCTCCGTAGCAAGTTTTATCAATACCCTGCGTACGCTTGGCGCGCACGCGTATGAAAGCACCGGCGAACCGATGGACCGGATGGCTCAACTGCGGGACTCCATTGATACGCCGGGAGCTTTCTGGACCGAACTCTGGGCGCCTGTTGGGCTGCGTTATCACGCCCTTCATCATTATTTCCCTGGCATTCCTTACCACAATCTTCCGGAAGCGTACCGCCGGTTGATCGACAGTCTCCCGGTCGGCATGCGTTATCGCGAGATGAGCAGTCCCGGTCTGCCTCATTCCCTACGGGCACTGATCCGGAAGGGCTTAGGCCTCCTCAAGTAATTTTCTCCATCGGGTTCATGCACTTCGGGATTATCAGCCCGCCTGTTTCCGGTCATATTCATCCGTTTGGTGCCTTGGGACGTGAGCTGATTTCCCGAGGACATCGGGTCAGTTTCTTGCACATGCCCGACCTGGCTGACCGGGTCCAACGGGAAGGTCTGGAGTTTATAACCATTGGCGAAAGCGATCATCCGCTTGGCTCGCTTCCCGAAAGCCTGGATCAATTAGCGCAACTGCAAGGGTTAGCCGCTTTGCGGTTTACGATAACCGCTATCAGCAGGACCACCGAGATGATTTGCCGGGATACGCCCGATGCTATCCGCCAGGCTGGCATTGATGCTCTCCTGGTCGATCAAACGGAACCCGCTGGCGGCACGGTAGCCGACCATCTCGGCATGCCGTTCATAACGGTGTGTAATGCGCTCATTTTATCATCTGACGCGCAGGTGCCTCCTCCTTTTACCGGTTGGGACTACAGCACCAGTTTGTGGTCTCGCGCTCGAAATAAGATTGGTTATCGCGTGAGTCGCCTGATTATGCAGCCGGTGGAGCGGGTTGTGCAGAATTATCGCGCTCGCTGGAATCTGCCCAAGTTCGTCACGGCAGAAGAATCGTTTTCCAAACTGGCGCAAATCAGTCAACAGCCTCGG
>JBJMGL010000474.1:0-1549 GCA_045807985.1 Bryobacteraceae bacterium | reverse complement strand
ATGACCTTGATCTGGCGCTCTTCCGGGTATACGAAAACAATAAACCGTTGCACACCGAAAATTATCTGAAATGGAATGCTGCGGGCGCGGGTGAGGACGAACTGGTTTTCGTTGCCGGACACCCCGGCTCCACGCAGCGCAATAATACAATGGCCCAGTTCGTCACCGAAAGAGATGTCGTTGAGCCGAACTGGCTGCGTGTTTTCAAGAATTGGATTAATGTACTGAAGAGCTATGGGGCGCAAGGGACGGAACAGGCGCGCCAAAGCGGCTCGACCATATTTTTTTTAGAAAACGCTCAAAAAGCCAGTATCGGACGGCTTGCAGGTCTGCAGGACAAAAACGTGTTTGCCAAAAAAGAAAGGGAAGAGCAGGACTTTAAAGCGCGTGTGATGGCTAATCCTCAGTGGGCCAAGGAGGCTGGCACCGCATGGGACGAAATTGCACAGGCAGAAGCGGCTTGGGCTCCGCGCGCGAAACAGCAGTTCTTCCGTAACCTCAACTACACGCTGGGGGAGCGCGCTTTGCAGATTGTTCGCTATGTCGTTGAAGTCAAGAAGCCAGACGGCGAGCGCCTGCCCGGCTACCACGAAGCCCAACTGGAATCCTTGCGGCAAGTAATGTTCTCGCCTGCGCCGGTCTACCCGGCCATGGAGATTGCACAAATAACAGGAATCCTGGAACTTGCGCGGCAGGAGTTAGGCCCCGATGATGAGTGGGTGAAAGCTGTGCTCAGCGGCCAGCAGCCTGCCGATCTCGCGAGGGATGTCATCTCAAGCACGAAAGTAGCGGATCCAGCATTCCGCAAGCAACTCGTGGAAGGCGGCGTTGCCGCCGTGGAAAAGTCGACTGATCCTTTTATTATGCTGGCGCGCAGAATCGATCCTATTAGCCGGTCGATGATTAAATGGCGCGAGGATCACTATGAAAGCATCGTGACCCGGGCCGGTGAAAAACTGGGAAAGGCACGCTTTCTGGTATACGGGAAATCCGCATACCCCGACGCTACATTTACCTTGCGGCTTTCTTATGGAAGAGTGGCGGGATATCCCATGAACGTAACAAAAGCTCCCTCCAAAACCACCTTCTATGGGCTGTATGATCGCGCTGCCAGTTTTGATTTTGCTGGCCCTTTTGATCTTCCATCCCGTTGGAAGGAAGGCCGCAATCAGCTCAATCTTTCGACTCCTATGGACTTTGTTTCAAGTAACGACATCATTGGAGGCAATTCGGGTTCGCCAGTCATTAATCAGAAAGCGGAGTTGGTCGGTTTAATTTTCGACGGCAACATTGAGTCGCTGGTTGGCGATTTTATTTACGACGAAACAGCGAATCGAGCCGTATCGGTGCATAGCGGCGCAATGATTGAAGCGCTCCGAAAAATCTATAACGCTGGAAAGCTCGCGGACGAATTGCAGGGTACTGGACTGAGCGGCACAAATTAAGTGGTTAGATGACTACATTGTGCTAAGTTAATGAGTATGGAAAAGAGCCGGGTTGTCAGCGCAACGGAGTTTAAAGCTAAGTGCCTTTCCCTGCTTGACGAAGT
>JBJMGL010000473.1:0-11566 GCA_045807985.1 Bryobacteraceae bacterium | reverse complement strand
GATAAAGCCAGATCCAGGAAAGCGTTCGAAATGCTACTTCAAGCGCACTGGCCCAGTTAATACTCCGCTGAAAAGGATTTTGCTCAAACCAGGCCTCAAGCTGCGTGAAAATTTCGGACAGGAATGCTCGGTTTCCGGTGAAAAGAAATGCCTGGGCCAGTAGCACCAAGTGCTGATGGCGGTTTAGCTCCCAGACAAGCTTGTGATCGCCGACGGCTCTAAAATCGAGATAGGGAATACGTCGAAAGTAGGCAGGATTGGATTCCACGCCATGAGGATAATCGCGCCGCCATCGAATTTCAGGCCCAGTCTGAACCTCTAAGCCAAGAATGGGAAAACGATGTGTCATTAACTTCTTTGCTAACTCTGCAACGGAATGAGCATACTCGGAACCAAGTAACGCATGAATCACGCTCTGCGGATTCGGCAAAGCCAGTTCACGGGATACAGTGCCGCGAAACCGAGGACGTGAAAGGAGAAGGTAAAGATTGGCAGCTTCCTGGCGCGCCCTGAAAGCTATCTCAGCAAAGCTTCGCATGATCTAGTCAGCATGGCAAAGACGTTAATCCATCCAACTCGTAAATAGTATTGATGTTGGCAAAAGTTTTCTACCCTACAGCCGATATGAGTAATGTGCATGGGGCATTCGGTAGCGAATCGATGGTTAACCGCTGGTTCCAGAATGGCTCGTTTCGTGCAACAATTAAGGGGTAGATCTATCTGTATTGATCCAGGAATACGGCACTTTTGCACCCTTGTTCATTGTAGATTTCAGCTTTGTCATTGTGCAAAGCAGTGCTCTTAATGTCTTCGCGCCTTGAATCCATGACCAACTCCGGGATCAACTCACGATTAGCAACCCATCCGATTTATCCGAGTGGTCCCGCCTCCAATGTGGACGGGCAAAGTGCTTCACCGGCTAAAATCGGTTCCACCCTGCTTGCTGTTTACATCTTCCTGTTAGCCGGTCGCGTTTTGGATGTTTCCCCAATCTGGTGGCTCCATATTCCGATGATCCTGCTGATTGTGCTCACTTTTACGACAATTTCTCGGGGCAAGCTGCAGCATGGGTTTTCTTCTAAAATTACTAAATACTTTGCGGCTTTCACAGTATGGGTGTTCGTGTGTTTTCCATTTAGCTATTGGCGGGCCAGTAGTATGGCGTCCATTCAGAAGCAAGTACAGTCATTTGTCATTTTTTTGATCATTGTTCAGATGGTGAGAACAACGCGAGATTGGCAGAAGGTTGTTGGCGGATTTGCATATGCCACCTTGGTTGCCGCTTTGCTAGCCTTCCACTTTGGCTACACCGTGGAAGGGAGATTAGCTCTTCCAGGGGGCACACTGGGAGATCCGAATGAGTTTGCCCTCCTCATGGTAGTTGGCCTTCCTTTCTGGTGGTTTAAGGCAAGCCGTGCGAAAGGGTTTCGGAAGATTTTCTTCTTGTGCTGTACTCTTCCGATTTTTCTGGCATTTGCACGGGCAGGGTCGCGGGCCGGATTGCTGGCGATGGCTGTTCTCCTCCTTATTTCTTTTGTGTTCGCACGAGGCATACAAAAGATTGTCATCATTATGACAGCCGTTATAGCCGTGGCTGCATCAACTGTTCTGCTGCCCGGCTATATTCAAACGCGCTTTATGACGTTTTTCTCCGCGGAAGGCAGTTATGACGCGCATACTGAGGCGCGAATCGATTCTGATATTGCTTCAAGCGAAGGGCGCAAGGCTCTCCTGATACAGAGCATCAAAATGACGTTTCAGCACCCCATTGTGGGTGTGGGACCCGGCTGTTTTTCCTTTGTGGCTTGGGACGAGCGTAAGGCGACCACAGGAAAGGGCGGTGAGACCCTGGTGTCGCATAATACTTACACTCAGGTGTCGAGTGAGACTGGATTTCCAGGCTTTGTTTTGTTTTTTGTCACTGTTTTTCTTTGTGTGAGGTCTGTTCTCGTTGATTACCGCCGATTGGCGCCTGTTGATATAGAGTTAGCTCAACATGCCCGCTATTTATTCTCGTGTATGGGTGCTCTGGCTGTTGGTATTTTCTTTTTGAGCGTCGGATATACGCATATGATTGCGACTATATTTGCGTTTGCCCTCTCTCTCCATAAAATCGTCGACAGTGTATTGAAAATGCCTGGAGCTTCTCCCGTCACGACAGCTTCAAGTTGGCAGCACACGAACAGATTTCAGCGGCTCCAGTCGCCACAACATCAGGGCAGGGAAGTTGCCGCGTCCACTTCTCGGCAGCCTGTTAGCTCCAGCTTGAGACAGCGCTATGGGCGAGTAAACCAACTGGGACGGCGTGAACGAGCTTGGCCGGAGAACTCTCAATAACATGTGTGGAATTAGCGGATTCGTAAAGCTTGGGCATGTTGCTGGATCAGCATCTGATCTGCGTCATATGCTGGATGTGATTCGGCATCGTGGGCCAGACGGCCACGGAGTGCATGAGGACGGAGTCGCCTTTCTTGGTCACCGTCGGCTTAGCATTATCGATGTTGCTGGCGGACATCAGCCCATGTCGAACGAGTCAGGTTCTGTTTGGATCACCTTCAACGGCGAAATCTTTAATCATTCGACAATTCGTCCTGAGTTGGAAAAAGCAGGTCACCGGTACGTATCACGATGCGATACCGAAACAATCATACATGCGTTCGAAGAATATGGGCAAAGCTGCGTTCAAAAGTTTCGCGGCATGTTTGCATTCGCGATTTGGGATGCCCATCAACAGACTCTTTTCTGCGCGCGGGACCGATTAGGCATAAAGCCGCTATATTATTACGCAAGCGACAAGCTCTTCGCATTTGCATCTGAGATCAAAGCTTTACTACAGCACCCCGAGATTTCGACCCAATTCGAGGAAACCCTTCTTCCGGAGTACCTTACTTTCGGCTATGTAAGCAGCGATGCCACTTTATTTAAGGGCATTCGGAAGCTGATGCCCGGTCATACCCTGACCGTGAATGCCAAAACAGGCGCCATACAGGTTGAGCGTTACTGGGACGTGCCGGAGTCTTCTCCTGTCGGCGGCAAATCAGATGAGGCTTGGATACGCGAGTGTCGAGAGCGCCTGGAGCAAACAGTCGAGATGCGCTTGATGAGCGATGTCCCGTTAGGGATGTTTCTGAGCGGAGGGGTTGACTCCAGCGCTATTGCGGCTTTGATGAAGCGCATGCGAACCGAGCCGGTGAAAACATTTGCTGTTGGCTACGAAGAGGCCGCCTACAGCGAGTTATCATACGCCCGGCACGTATCGGAGGCAATCGGGACCGATCATCACGAAATTGTAATTGGGCCTGATGATTTCTTTAATGCGCTTCCTCGTCTAATTTGGCATGAAGATGAGCCGATCTCTTGGCCTTCCAGTGTCTCACTTTATTTTGTTTCGCGTCTCGCCTCTGAGCATGTCAAAGTCGTTTTAACCGGTGAGGGCAGCGATGAGCTGTTTGCCGGGTACTATCGCTATCAGCATTATCTTTTCAATCGGCGTTGGGCTGACCTTTACAAGTTTGTTCCGCCCTTTCTGCGGACCGGCCTGCGTCACCACCTTGATCACTCGTCCTTATTGTCTGCCGACCTGCGGCGGAAACTGCAACACACATTTGTCGGTCGCGATCTAAATATAGAGTCTCTTCAACTGGATAATTTTTACGGAGCGTTCTCTGCCGCGGAACGCAGCCTCATGCTTTCTGGTCAACCCGGCGATCTCCAAAATCCTTATCAAACTTATCTGAGTTATTGGAAGTCGAGACAGGGTTCCGTTCTTTCGCAAATGCTCTATGCGGATCAGAAAACGTACCTGGTTGAGCTGCTGATGAAACAAGACCAGATGAGTATGGCCTGTTCCATCGAGAGCCGGGTGCCGTTTCTCGACCATACGTTTGTCGAATTTGCCTCTCAGGTTCCTGATCGTCTAAAAATTCAGGGCAAAACCGGCAAGTTCATCATTAAGAAAGCTGTAGAAGATCTCCTGCCGTATGACATTATCTATCGCAAGAAAATGGGTTTTCCCACCCCGCTTCGGCAGTGGTTCCGCGATACCAAATGTGAACCGTTATTCAGGCAATTGCTGGATCGAAAAGGATTCTTGGCCGAGTATCTGAATCTCGACTACGTCCAAGACTTGGTCGGGCGTCAGCGTAGCGGAGCAGACGACGCTACGGATCGTCTCTGGAGACTTCTCAACCTTCATATTTGGGGAAGCATGTTTTTCAAAGGTCAACACGACCAATACTGGGATGGGTTGCTTGAATCAGATTTGACGAAGGCGCTGGCGTGAAGATTCTCTGGGTCAAAACTGATTTCTTGCATCCAACAACGCGTGGAGGCCAGATCCGCACTTTAGAAATGCTGCGGGAACTGCACAAACGGCATGAGGTGCATTATGTTGCTTTTGATGATCCGCTGAATACGGAAGGTCTCAAGCGTAGTTCCGAATATGCGTCTTACGCCTATCCTGTTCAACACAAAGTTGTGCCTAAGAACTCTCCCGCGTTCGCTCTGCAGCTTTTAGAGGGTCTCGCTTCCCCTATTCCGGTAGCGGGCGCGCGTTATCGTTCGACGGCCATGCGCGACACCATCGAAAAAATTGTATCTACCAATGATTTCGATGCCAAGGTCTGTGACTTTTTGTTCCCGAGCATCAACATTGCTGATTTACGTACCTGGACCTTGTTTCAACACAATGTTGAATCGGTTATCTGGGAGCGTCATGCCCAAAGCGGAAGAACGGCAGCGCATCGCGCTTATTTCAACTTGCAAGCGAAACGCATGTTTCAATGGGAGCAAAATGTCTGCCGCTCTGTCTCGCAAGTAATTGCCGTTTCCGAAACTGATGAAAAGCTCATGCGGTCCCGTTTTGGTATCGAGCAAATCTCATCCGTACCGACAGGCGTTGATGTAGAGTACTTTGAAAGACCAGAGTCGTCCTCTGTTCTTTATGATCTAGTCTTTGTCGGCTCCATGGACTGGATGCCGAATATTGATGGGATGCGCTGGTTCCTCGCTGATGTTTTTCCACTGATCCGTAGGCAGAAACCTGATTGCCGGTTAGCCATTGTAGGGCGCAATCCACCGCAAGCGTTGCTGGACGCGGCGAAAGACTCTCACATTACAGTGACCGGCACTGTGCCGGATGTGCGCCCTTTCCTTTGGCAATCAGCGATCTCGGTCGTGCCGTTGCGTGTGGGTGGCGGTACGCGGCTGAAGATCTTTGAAGCGATGGCGGCTGGCACGCCTGTTGTTTCAACAACAATCGGTGCCGAAGGATTGCCCGTAAATCATGGCAAGACGATCCAAATTGCGGACACAGCGCAACAGTTTGCGGAGGAATGCTTAAACCTGCTTGCTGTCCCGGAGAGTCGCCAAACAACGGCGCAACAGGCGATGAAGTTAGTTGTCGAAAACTATTCTTGGGAGCAGGTGACAAAAGGTTTTGAGCGCACTCTTCTTTCGTCAAAACCAATGCATCTCAGGGCATGAGCGCAGCATTCATTATCTTCGTCCTGAGTATTGCCTTTATCCTTTATGTTCTGATTGGATACCCAGCATTATTAGCTGGATATGCAAGAATTCGCCCTAAGTTAATTAACAAAGAACCCTGCACAACGGCCCGGCTCTCAATCATCATTCCTGTTCGCAACGGCGCATCTTGGATCATTCCAAAACTGGAGTCGTTGCTTGCGTCAGAGTACCCGCCGGACTTAATCGACGTGTTGGTGGTGTCTGACGGGTCAAACGACGGTACGGACGCTCTCGTGGCTAATTTTGGAGACCCAAGAATCCGTCTTCTCGCTTTACCTGCCGGTGGTAAAGCCGTTGCTGTTAGCGCGGCACTGGAACGGGTAACAGGGGAGCTTGTTGTCTTGACGGATGTCCGTCAACAATTTGATCGGCAAGCGCTCTCTCGACTAGTTGCTTGCTTCAAAGATCCAAAGGTGGGAGTAGTTACCGGTGAGTTGGTAATCCGACAGGGAAGCAACTCCGAAGAATACAATACCGGTCTGTACTGGCGTTACGAAAAGTGGATTCGGCGCAATTTAAACCGGGTAGATGCCATGCTGGGAGCAACCGGAGCAATCTACGCCATTCGGCGCGAACTGGCAGCGCCCATTCCGGCTGAAATCCTGCTGGACGATGTTTACCTACCCTTCGTCGCTGCCTTTCAGGGTTTTCGAATATACTTCGAGGATGCCGCGAAAGCTTATGACTTCCCGACATCCCTCCAATCGGAGTTTCGGCGCAAAGTGCGCACACAGGCTGGAATTTATCAGATACTTATGAAGTTTCCTGGATTGCTATGGCCTGGTAATCAACGCTTTATTCACTTCCTGTCGCATAAGATTGGACGGCTGCTGCTTCCTTTTGCTATGATTTCGACGCTTTGCTTAAGCCTGTTCATAACAGAGCCGTGGCGGGGAATCGCGCTTCTTGGGCAGGCTCTCTTTTATGGTGCTGGCCTTGTTGATCCGATGGTTCCAGAAAACACAATTATCAAACGAATCACTGCTGTAGTACGTGCGTTTCTTGTGTTGACCGCTGCTGCTTTGTGCGCCGTTATTGTCTTTTTCCTGCCCGCTCAACGTCTTTGGAAGGAAACGCGGGTGGGATTGGCCAACAAATCCACCGTATAGCAAGCATCCGGCTCAAATTTAAGCATTCTGCTGAACTGCCGTTGTTCTGAAAGAAACTCCTCGTGAGCGCGCGATGGCAATCAGACCCCAAAAGGTAATAAGAACATATTGGAGTGCTTGAGCAAGCAGAATGTAAGCAATAGCATTGGTTCGGCTAAAGCCAAATGGGGTAAGGACACTGACCGCTACAAATTGGTAAATACCCACATATCCCGGTGTAGAAGGCAGTGCGCTTCCAAGCCCCAATCCCGTAATAAGCAACAAAGCAACCGGCAGAGTCGTTGATAAGCCTAGAGCATGCATTCCAATCAAAGTGCCTAGAGCATCCAGCATCCAAATAACCAGTGTGAGAGACAAAAACCCGGACAAACGTTGCCAATCATGGAAAGTTCGAAGTCCTATATGGATCTGTTCCAATATTTTCACTACTTTGTCGCGGATTGCATGAGGAATCGGTAAGCGCAGGAGAATGTTATGCCAGAGTTTCTCTAACTTCGGGATCACGAGAATTGCCAAAGCGCCGACGAAACCGATAATGGCAAACGGCCGAGCCGCGCGATCGAACCAACCAGGTTTAACCGGCAACGTCAATAGAACGACGGAACTGATGAGCACAAGAGCAATCGCATCCGCTAATCGCTCGGTCAGCGCTGTTGTCAGGACAAACATCCTGCCAAGGCCCGCCGAAGAACTGACCACCATCGTTCGGACAACTTCTCCAGCACGGGCCGGCAAAAAATTATTGCCAAAATAGCCCGCTGCTGTCGCCCAGAACGCCGACCCAATAGTCACAGGCCCCTGCGACAGAAGTAAAATGCGCCATCGGTAAGCTCGGAGGAACAGAGCTACAGTCGCGACCAGCAAAGTGACTCCCACTAACCACCAGTTGGCGCGCGAGAGAACCTGCCAGACTTGTGCCCAATCGATTCCCCGCAGCGAGAAATACAGGAGGAGGCCAGCAAGGAGCAGCGCCACTAACCAGTAGGCAAAATGTACGGGAGGCCGCGAGGGCTTAGAAATTAATGTCTCACTCATTTAATCTATATAGAAAGCTGCCCGAAAGTGGTCATCTGAATCGACTTCAAAGCTCGCCTGTTTCTTTCCAATGCCGTACAAGCTCCTCATGACTGAGTATAGAAGCTCCAGCATTCAATTGAAGTGACACTTCCGCCACAATCCAAGTATGTAGACCAGCTTCTGCGAAATTATCAAACAAATTAAGAAAAGAATCTAAAGAAGATTTCTATGGTTGAAATCAGGTTTTCTTAAGGTACTTTCTTTTTATTTTTGCAATGTCTACGAAAGCTCTGAAGAAGTCCTTTGGCCGGACCTTTGATCCTGCAATATCAGCCCACGTTTCAAGTGGATACTCATAAATTTTCTTCTCTAGAAGGCTGGCGCTATAAAGACGCATGTAACGTGCCAGTATCTCAACGTCAAAAACCCACTTCGATAAGAACGGCTCGGAATAAATGCGCTTGGTTTCTTGGGTGACACGAAAGATCTTTGCCCCACATTGCGTATCGTAAATAGGAATGCGCAACATGGTTGAAACAACTGTGGCAAACACTCTTCCTAAATAATGTCGAACCAGTCGGCGTTCAATATGACGTCCACATAGCTTTACACGGGAGCCAAATACCATTTCAATATGGCTACTCCCATCAAGTATGCTCGCGAGCCGCATCACCGATTCCAAGGGTGTGGCCAGATCGGCATCCCAATAGCCAATCATCTCTTGCCGGAAGTTGGAAAGAGCAAAGATGATTCCTGTGCGAACGGCTTCGGCTTTACCTTGATTGATCTGATGGGCTAGAACTTGAACCCGATGTTCATGTCCCTGCTGAAAAGCCCTTAATATCGCTAGTGTTTCATCGCGGCTTCCATCATCAACAAAGAAAATACGAACCTCCATGGATTCAGCGAGAAACTTGTGGAACTTCTCTAGATCAAGTCTTCGAGCCTCATTGAAACAAGGAACAACAAGGGATATTCGAGCTAAAGATGAACGGTTCAGATAAGCTGTCAATAAATACGCCTCACGCGCATAGCACTCCTTTACGGGAAACCTGAGATAGTTTGTCCAGAGTCTCTGCTCTCTGATTTCCAGGTTTTAGTATGGCTTGCCGCGCATTAGATAAACACAGACTCGCTGCTCGACAGCAATTTTTGGATTGTCAAAAGGGTAGAGTGGGTATTTAGCACAGAAGCTAATCTGTATAAGAGCCGATTACGCAGGCTCAACGACCCGGCTTTACGCGTCACAACATTTCCGAATTCTTGTCCAATGAGGAGAGCAATCAAGTGCCTACAACAGAAACGCAAACTCTAGAAGACCTTTGCATTAATACTATCCGCTTTCTCTCGGCTGATGCCGTGCAGCAGGCGAACTCGGGCCATCCCGGTATGCCAATGGGTGCCGCTGCGATGGCTTATGCATTATGGACGAAGTACCTGAAGTTCAATCCAAAAGATCCGCTGTGGTTCGATCGGGACCGCTTTGTGTTATCTGCCGGTCATGGCTCCATGCTGCTTTATAGCCTTCTTTACCTGACCGGCTATGATCTGCCCCTGGATGAGCTGAAGCGCTTTCGCCAGTGGGGAAGCAAAACGCCAGGGCACCCGGAGCGCGGCCACACGTTAGGCGTGGAAGTAGCAACCGGTCCTCTGGGTCAGGGGTTTGCCAACGGCGTAGGAATGGCGATGGCGGAGGCATGGCTGGCGGCGCGTTTCAACCGTCCAGGGCACACAATTATCGATCACTACACGTACTCAATCTGCGGTGACGGCGACCTAATGGAGGGCGTAACGCAGGAAGCGGCGTCGCTGGCAGGCCACTTGCGGTTAGGCAAGCTCATCTACCTTTACGATGACAACCACATTTCCCTCGCCGGTGCGACAAGCCTGTGCTTTACAGAAGATGTTGCCAAGCGGTTTCAGGCTTACGGCTGGCACACACGTCACGTCAAAGAGGGAAACGACGTAGAAGATGTTGAGAAAGCGATCAAAGAGGCGCAGGAAGAAGTAAACCGGCCGTCGCTGATTCTTGTCCACACCCACATTGGCTATGGCAGCCCGAAGAAACAGGACAGCTTCGAGGCACACGGCAATCCCCTAGGTGACGAAGAGCTGCTGGCCGCTAAGAAGGCGTTAGGCTGGGGCAGCCAGGAGAAGTTCTACCTGCCTCAGGACGCTGTGGACTTCTTCCGCAAAGTCGGCGCGAAAGGCGCGGAGAAGCAAGGCGAGTGGGGCAAGCGCTTTGACGCTTACAAAAAGGCATTCCCGCAGGAAGCCGCCGAGTTGGAGCGTATGATGGCTGGAAACCTGCCGGGCGATTGGAAGAACGACCTTCCTAAGTGGAAGCCTGAAGATAAGCCCATTGCTACGCGCGCTGCCGGTGGACAGGTCATGAATGCTCTGGGCAAGCACATCCTGAATCTCATTGGCGGCTCGGCGGACTTGAACCCTTCAACCAACACCGCTTTAAAGGGAGAGGGGGATTTCCAACCAACCGAATATGGCGGACCCAATGCGCAGGGTGCGGTAGGGGGCGTGTGGGGTTATGCCGGGCGCAATATGGCCTTCGGTGTTCGTGAACATGCAATGGGCGCTGCGGTTAATGGCATGGCCGCGCATGGCGGTATTCTTCCGTTCAGCGCGACATTTTTGGTGTTTTCAGACTATATGAAGCCTGCCGTGCGCCTGGGGGCTCTCAGCAAGCTGAAAGTGTTCTACGTATTCACGCACGACAGCGTCGGGGTGGGCGAAGATGGTCCGACTCACGAGCCCATTGAGCAGATTGCCGGCCTGCGCGCCATCCCAAACCTGGTTGTTCTGCGGCCTGCCGATGCCAACGAGACGGCGGAAGCTTGGGCGTTTGCGATCGAGCACAATGGTCCAACATTGTTTGCCTTAACTCGCCAAAACGTTCCGCATCTGGATCGCAGCAAAGCCAAAGAGATTGCCGTCGCGAAAGGCGCTTATATTCTGGCCGAAGCCGAAGGCGGCACGCCGGAAGTGATCCTGATTGGCACCGGTTCGGAAGTTTCCCTTTGTATGAGCGCCTATCAAAAACTGGCTGGCTATGGTGTGAAAGCCCGTGTGGTAAGCATGCCGAGTTGGGAGCTGTTTAAAGCGCAGGAGGAAGGATATCGCGAAACTGTTCTGCCCAAAGGCATTAAAAAGCGCGTTACGGTGGAAGCTGGGTCCCCCATGGGGTGGGCGCAATGGGCAGGTGACGAAGGTACGATCATCGGCATCGACCACTATGGCGCTTCCGCTCCGGGCGCTGAAATCATGAAACAGTTTGGCTTTACTGCTGAACATGTGACCTCCGCTGCGTTACGCCTGCTGGGCCGTGGGGAAGAAGCCGACAAGGAGTACGGTGGCGAGACTTCAAACGTTGCGCCCACTGCTCCGAGTGAGGGTCATTCGTAACCAAGTTGAAACTAATTGGCGTAATGCGATAAGCTAGCAAGTCTAACATCTTGTTATGGCTTATCGCTTTGACGCAGGACAACCTATTCCCGACGAAGTTCGGCGCGTCTTCTTTGAAGAAATTGATTCTGCAATAAAGCAGCTCACGATACGCAAGGACAAGGACCGCGATGAGAGCATTCATGAGGCTCGCAAAAGCGTTAAGAAGCTTCGCGGCCTATTGCGGCTGGTAACACCGCTGATTGGTAAAGGAACGTACCGAAAAGAGAACCAACAGTTGGGTGGTATTGGGCGTAAGCTGTCGGAACTGAGAGACGCGCGCGCCATGATTGAAATCTTCGAAGCTGTTGTTAAAGAAGCCGAAACGCAGGAAAAGCTTGACACTGACTTAGTACAATCCATTCGCGGTCGCTTAGAACAGAATAAGTCCGAAACCGAACAAAATATCGACGTCGAGGAAACGCTTAACGCCGCAGTTGTGGCGCTTCAGACGG
>JBJMGL010000472.1:0-3086 GCA_045807985.1 Bryobacteraceae bacterium | reverse complement strand
CGTAACGGTCAATCAGGTGTTTTATAAAGGCTCCGATCAAAGCGTTCCACTTGGCCGGGTCCTTGGGCGGAGAAGGGAATGGTTTATACCAGAATGGATGCGGCGTAAGATTGGCGGCCAGTTTACGCGGCATGAAGCTTAGCTCCACAAAGGGCCTCACTCCCGCATCCAGCAAACCGTCATAGATTTGATCCGCGTATGAAAATTTGTAAATGGGTTTCCCGTTTTGGTCTTCGTCATACGCGCCGTTTTCGTCGTGAAAAATGGCATGAAAGCGGATGTACTGAAAGCCGGTAATGCCTTTCACTGCTTTTAAATCATCGCGGTAGCTTTGGCGTAAAGTCGGTACCGCGCGTCCTGAGCCGAAGATCTGTTCCCACATATGCGGGAACGGGTGCGCTGGCGCATTCCGCAGGCCCACTGCCAGTTTGAGCACTGATGAGAAAAAAGGTGGAGCTAATAACAATCGCAAAAAGCGCAAGAGGGCGAAGTTTCACGCCTTGTTAGAAGGAATAGAAGTCCGGTTTGTTGCAGTTCGAAACAGAAGGCGGATGATCCATGTGTTACGGATGCGCGGCTGCGTATTGTAGTGCAGCTTCTCTTACCAGGAGTCCCATTTTAGGGTGAGAGGGTTCCAACGCCGGGGTTAATCCAGATTCCCGTAAGGCTTCGCTGCACGTTGGTCCTATGGACGCGACGAAGACTTTGCGCAGCGCCGCGATTGTGGCCTCCTTTTTGCCCTGTTTTTCAGCAAACTGGAGAAAATTTTCAATTTGTACGCCGGTCGTGAATAGAGCCACATCGAACTGGCCGGCCAGCAGTTGATGAAGGGCTTGACTCAGTGGCGCAGTATCGTCCGGCAAGCTCCATTGATAGACAGGTACGGTCATGACCGTACGTCCCTGCCTTTCCAATCCCGCCAGAAGTTCGTGATTTGTCCGGCCATACTCTTGCAGCGCTACCGACTTTTCGGGTCTGTCTTTCACAGCTTCCAGCAGTTCGCGATAGGTGTTTGGCTCAGGCACTTGCACGGCGACTGGCACCTGCCATTCCCGCATAACCGCTGACGGTTTCGGCCCGCGTACCACAACTGTTACGGTACGCAAGGCTTGCGGCAGGCGATCTTCGCCGTCGCGTGTGGCCAGAACTTTTTGCAGATATCGTGCGCCTACCCCGGTTAGAAAGATAACCATGTCGAAATGGCCCGCGTAAAGGCGGTCAGCGAAGGAAAACGCCTCTGTGTTGTGCTCTATGGGAACTTCGGTAAGCGCCGGAGCTATAAATGCTTCTCCGCCGTTGATGCGCACTAATTCCGCGATTTCCTTCCCTCGCCGGCTCTCAAATGCCAGTACGCTCGCCCCGTGGAATGACACTAACAGGCATAGTAACGCAAGAATTTGGCGTGTGCGCGTTCAGCCGATTCATTGTTAGGATAAAGGAGTCCTTTTCACGCAAACATGAGGTATTTGTTTATGAGCAAACGTTTGCTTTCCGTCCTCGCCTTTTTGGGAGTTCTGACGGGAACTGTGAGCGCACAAGCCACCAACAATAATCCGGCGAAGGCTCCTGAAGTCTTCCTTGATAACCATCGTCCGCTGATTAAAAAGAAAGATAAAGCGCCTACTTCCCGTGATCTCACAGGTAAGGTGACTGATTCTTCAGGACAGTCGATTGAAGGTGCGCTGGTCACCTTAACAGATACTAAGACCAACGCCAAAACGACCTTTATCACCAAGAAGGACGGCCGTTTTAATTTTGATGAGCTCAGCTTAGTGGTCGATTACCGGCTTCAAGCCCGCTTCAAAGACGTTGTTACCGAGCCGCGAAATATCAGCCAGTATGATCCGAATACCAGGATCGTCCGTATCCTCCAGATCGATTCTCCATCCGCAACTGCTGATAACGCAAAGAAAACTAATGCGCCTCATCAGGAGTGAAACGGGCATTTTAGCGGCCTGGAATGACTAAAAACTGTTCTAGTTTTCCGTCTGGCATATCATAAGTGGTGATTGCCAAATGCCGGTCCTGAAATTCCGCACGGAAGGCTCGAAGTATCATTCCACCCCGATGCTCTTCGCTTCCCTGCTGAAAGCTGATAGGGGTACCGAGATTTTTAAGGCTGCTGGCAAAGTCATCGATTGCTTCCGGAGTGAAGTAGGCGTTGCAGAACTCAGTCAGTTGCGAGCGGTCGAGCATTCCCTTCTGAAGACCTGTCAAGATTGACAAGGCCCTTTCTTCCTCTTTGCTGCGGCCGATCAGCATGAGCCCAAGCTCGGCTGCAATCGCGCCTGCGGCGGAGGAGGCATCCTGGTTTGTCAATACCGTAATGGTTGCTTTATCTTCCGGGAACACAGTATTCATGGCAACAAAACCGGAAACTTCGCCGCTATGGGAAATGGACTTATGTCCATTTTTCGCGCCAACAGACACGCCCAAGCCATAACCGGTGTCCTTTCCGTTCTTGAGCTTCACGTCTTTCCACATCTATTCGTACGATTCCGGCTTCATGAGCGAGCGGTTCATCATGCTGATGTTCCACAGCGCCAAGTCACGTGCTGACATCGCCAGTTCACCCGCCGCAAACAGCCAGCCCATACCTTCTTTCGGCGCTGGACGCAATGGTCCCAAGGCGTGCCGGTAATAACCAGCCGGGTCTGTCGAGGGCAACTGGCTGGCATCTATGTTGTAAACGTCCTTTATTCCGAGGAGTTTAAAGACACGCTCTTCCCTCGACTTTATCCATCAGGCGGGCATAGCAGAGAGCCTCGGTCAAGTGCTGGAGTAAGACGCGCGGGATTTCTCTGGGGTGCTGTAGGGGGGGTGAACAAGCAAAAAGCAAGCTGCCCCATAGCTGTTGTCGTAGGGCGGCGATGGTGTCGGAACAGGTCCGTTGCGGCTTGCTATAGCAAGCCGATGGCCGGGGTGAGAACTTTCCAGGCCGGTGAAGGTCGCTAAATCGGTCCACAGCGGAATCGGACACTCACGCCACCGCCGAGGAGGGAAGGCCCGTTTGTTTCTGCAAAGCTTTGGTTACCTCGGCCGACTGATAGATCTCGCTTAGTCGATAGTGCCACGGTCCGTTCTGG
>JBJMGL010000471.1:0-5369 GCA_045807985.1 Bryobacteraceae bacterium | reverse complement strand
ATTTGCTTTGCTACATAGAACAGGTAGCCTAAGATTAGGATCACTAGCAGGATCAGAAGTCCTGCAATGGCGCGCTTCATGCGGCTGCACTCGAACAGTTGTATCTAAGTGGATCAGTTTCAGTTTACGTTGTCTCGTGAGGCATTTGTCAGTTCATGGAGTTAGCTAGCGCACAGAATGCATTCCTTAAAAGTATACGGCGAGCCGCTACAACCGGGAGGCTGACAGAGGACGGTCTGATTGTGGCGGAAGGCCCACATTTGCTGCAGGAGGCGCTTAGCTCCTCCTGGAGTGTGGAGAAGGTGCTAACAACGGCGAATGGTTTTGAGCGGTACCGGGAGCTTCTCCATGCGGCAAAAGTTGAAATTGTACGAGTTTCCAGCCGGGCGTTCGCGACCACGGCTTCTACGGAAACCGCACAGGAAGTGCTGGCATTGCTGCGTCCCCGCGAATGGTCCGGGGACGAGGTATGGCGGCAGCCGGCATTGCTGGTGGCGCTTGATTCTGTTCAAGATCCTGGAAACGCGGGGACGGTGGTGCGCTCCGCCGAGGCATTTGGAGCAACCGGCATAGTTTTTCTCCAGGGGTGCGTGCGCGTCCCAAACGGCAAGTTTTTGCGGGCCTCGGCTGGATCGATTTTCCGCTTGCCTTATTTAGAAGGAGTAAATGCAGCAGACTTCATCCGGCAAGCGGTTCAAAATCGTATAAGAACGTACGCGCTTACAGCCACAGGCAAGATGATGGTTACGGCCGCTGATCTGAGCCGGTCTTGCTGCCTGATTACCGGCAATGAGGGGGCTGGGGTATCGGAAGATGTGCTTATCCAAGCGCAATCCGTATTTATACCGATGTTGAGAGTAGAATCACTTAATGCGGCGGTTGCTTGTTCTTTAGCTTTGTTCGAGGCTTATAAACAGAGGATGCTATGAGCCTGTTTGACGCCACCCCATTCAGTGTAAACGCAAGGGAGCTGGAGGATACGGACCGGCCGCTCGCTGACCGGATGCGTCCGCAAACGCTGGATGAGTATGTTGGGCAGGAGCATATCCTGGCTCCCGGCAAACCTCTTCGCGCTCAGATAGAAAGCGGACATCTTACCTCGCTGATTCTCTGGGGGCCGCCGGGATCGGGCAAAACAACATTGGCGTCGCTGATGGCGCAGACCAGCCGCGCGGACTTTATTCCGTTCAGCGCGGTCCTCAGCGGCATTAAAGAGATTAAAGCTGTGATGGCTGACGCGGAGAAGGCCAGACGCATGGGGCGGCGCACGGTGTTGTTTGTGGACGAGATCCATCGCTTTAACAAAGCCCAACAGGATGCTTTTCTGCCCTATGTGGAACGTGGTGATGTCGTACTGATTGGCGCTACTACGGAAAATCCGTCATTCGAAGTGATTTCGGCGCTGCTTTCACGAACAAAGGTTTACCAGCTGCAGGCGCTTTCCACAGCTGAAGTCGTCACCCTTCTTCGGCGTGCATTAGAAATACCCGGACGCGGCTTGGGTCATTTTCAGCTTCAGATCAGCGATGAATTGCTGAAGGAGATTGCCCTTCTTTCCAGCGGAGATGCCCGTTCCGCTCTCAATACCCTGGAAATTGCCGCCGAATCAGCGCATGATGGCATCATCGATCAACAGGCAGTGGCCGATGCGCTGCAGCGTAAGGTATTGCTTTACGACAAGTCGGGCGAAGAGCACTATAACCTGATATCGGCGCTGCACAAATCCGTGCGATCCAGTGACGCGGATGCGGCGATTTACTGGCTGGCCCGCATGATGAAAGCTGGTGAAGACCGGCTTTATTTAGTTCGAAGGCTGATCCGAATGGCTGTTGAGGATATTGGATTGGCCGATCCTAAAGCCCTTGAGCAAGCTATCGCCTGTATGCAGACCGTGCATTTCCTAGGCATACCGGAAGGAGATTTAGCCCTAGTACAACTTACTATTTACTTGGCTCTTGCTCCTAAATCCGATGCTTCGTACCAGGCATTTAACCGTGTGGACTCTCTTATCGAGGGTAGTCCGGCACTTCCAGTGCCGCTTCACCTGCGGAATGCTCCCACGGACCTTATGAAACAAATGGATTATGGAAAAGGTTATCGACATGCACATCAAGAGGAGAATGCCGTCCCTGATATGCAATGCCTGCCGGACTCCTTGGCAGACAGTAATTTTTATGCCCCGACAAATCGAGGTTTTGAGCAAAAACTGCGGGAACGGCTCGAATGGCTGAAAAATAACCGCAAGAAAAGCGCCAGTACAGCCGATTAGGTATGTGTAATTGCATTGTGTAATCTTAAAGATCGGAGTCTGATTTAACTGTGTCCGAAAATACTTTGACTCTAGGCGGTCGCCTGGATGTTCTGGGATCAAACACCAACGAACGGAGAAGGTCAAGCCGTTTTCCTATTGAACGGGAAGTTCGTTATAAAACTCTTAACCAGCGCGCTGAAATTTTGGCTGGTAATGGGAAAACTCTGAATATCAGCAGTTCCGGAGTGCTTTTTACTTCGGATCATGATCTTCCAGTGGGAACCCGCCTGGAAGTTTCGATCAGCTGGCCAGCTCAGCTTAATGAGAAATGCCTGCTGAATTTAGTGGCACGAGGCCGTGTAACTCGTCATAATAAAGGGCATTTAGCGCTGCAGATTCAGCAGTATGAGTTCCGGACACAAAGCCGTCCGGGAACCATTCAGGGCAAATAGATACGTTCCGCTGTAGCGCGGAAGCTCCGGGCTTTTCAGAAAATCGCGCTTTTCGCGGATTCACCGCAAGTTGTTACGCGCTATTTTCGCTACCATGGCAGTGTTGTGCGCCGACGTTTCGCCTCCATTGCCACTGGGCTAAGCTTTGTCATTCTGCTGATTTTGCTGATTTGGCAGGGTTCATTCCGCATTTCCTACTCACCTTCCAGCGCCAGCGAAACGACCCTTCTTTGGTCTGTTTCAACCATTATCTTTTTGCTAACTGTCCTTGTAGCATTTATGCTATTCCGGGCTGGCGTGAGGGTGTACATCGATCGGCATCGCAACAAAGAGGGCTCACGCATACGCTCCAAGATGCTGTTCGGAGCGCTCGCCCTTACTCTTGCCCCCGTATTGTTCTCTGTCCTGTTTAGCGTTTATGTTCTGAACCGGCATTTAGATGTCTGGTTTAGCAAGACTTCTCTGCAACGCCTTAATACCCTCTATCAGAAGGAAGCACAGGAGCGTGTCGAAGCGGAAACAGACTGGATTAGCCTTCTTCCACAAACCCGTTCAGCGGCTCAATCTGGTCAAGTGGATACAGCGCTTTTTAAGAAAATCTCCCAGGAACATGGCATCCAGCAATTAATCCTGCACCGGACTGTGGGCGTTCCTATCCTGCTCTATCAAAGTTTCGATAAGGCTGACTCGGAGCTGCTTCACGCTACTTCTGACGTCATGGACGGGGATCAGAGACTGGGCCGAGTATCCATGGCAGCAGCGTTAAACGGCGATCTGTCAGCCAGCGAGGGGGCCTTTGCACACGAAGTAAACCACCAGCGGGAATTACAAACCGGACGCCGGAAGTTCTATCAAGATACATACTTTCAATTGATTTGCCTCATCACGCTGTTCGTGCTTTTTTTTGCCGCCTGGTCCGCGCAGGTTTTATCACGGCAGATCGCGATCCCGATTTCCGCCTTATTAGGAGCAGCGCATGAAGTCCGGCGGGGGAACCTGTCTTACCGTGTCCGGGTCAATGCCATGGACGAACTTGCCACTCTGGTGCGGGCATTCAATGAGATGACCAATGAACTGGAAGGAAGCGCGCGCGAACTGGAAGCGCGCAGGCGGTTCACGGAAGCAATTCTCGAAAGTATTCCGACCGGTGTTATCTCCCTGACCACGGATGAGCGAATTGAGCATGTCAATCGCGCGCTCTCCGGCATTTTCCCCGGTGAAACAACAGCCCGCGCCAAATTATTGGAAGATTTGTTCTCCGGCGAGGAGTTGGCTGAGGTTCGCTATTTACTGAAACGTGCCCGCCGCACGGGAGCGGCAGCTTCGCAGTTTGACATTCAGCGCCCTAACTCGGTTCTTCACCTGGCAATAACGGTCGCATCGCTGGAAGAGCACCGGGGTTTTGTACTGGTGCTGGAAGACACAAGCGACCTGTTGCGAGCGCAAAAGGCCGCGGCCTGGCAGGAAGTGGCGCGCCGCATTGCGCACGAAATCAAAAATCCGCTTACCCCCATCTCCTTGTCCGCTGACCGGATTGCACGCCAGATCTCGCGGCTTCCCATTGAGCCGAACGCGCGCGCCATTCTTCAGGAATGCACGCAAACCATTCAGCAGGAAGTGGGTACGGTGAAATCACTGGTAGATGAGTTCTCTCAATTTTCGCGGTTCCCCAGCGCGCAACCAGTGACGGCGGATCTCAACAAAATTGTCGAAAGCGCGATTGCCGTGTTCGCGGGAAGGCTGGATGGAGTTGCGCTCTCGGTCGAGCTGGATCGTAGCATTTCGCCCGTTTGGGCCGACCAGGAACAAATCAAGCGGGTCGTCGTCAATCTGATTGATAATGCCGCAGAAGCCATGATGGAGGCTCCAGTTCGCCAGTTATTTGTCAGGACTTCCCAGCCCGGGCCGGAGATGGTGGAACTTGCGGTGATCGATACGGGTTGCGGCATCTCGGCGGCTGATAAGGAGAAGCTTTTTCTTCCGTATTTTTCGACTAAAGGACGCGGCACCGGCTTGGGCCTGGCTATCGTGAGCCATATCGTAACAGAGCATCATGGACGGGTGCGTGTTGAGGATAATTATCCGAGTGGCGTGCGCTTCATTGTTGAGTTGAATACCGCGCCTACGGAAGCGAACTGGAATCCTGAGATTGAGCCGACCGCTACCCTGAATGTTTAGAGCATTTTGATGACGGCACGCGGACCGAAAGTACTCATTGTGGATGACGAAGCGAGCATTCGCCAATCGCTGCATGGAGTTCTTTCCGACGAAAATTACGATTGCACCGCGGTAGACAGCGGTGAAGCCTGTCTGGACGAATTGGCGCGCGGAGCCTTTGAGGCAGTTCTGCTCGATATTTGGATGCCCGGCATTGATGGTCTTGCTACGTTGGCGCAAATTCAGAAGATACCGGCTGAATCGAGACCTGCCGTGATTATGATCTCCGGGCACGGCAATATTGAAACGGCTGTCAAAGCAACCAAGTTGGGCGCCTTTGATTTTGTTGAGAAGCCGTTAACGATTGAGAAGGTCAGCGTCGTGCTCAACAATGCAGTGAAGCAACGGCGCATGGATCAGGAACTGCAGCGGTTGCAGGAAGCGGTTGGCCACCCTGAAATCATTGGAAGCAGTGTGCCGATGAAAGCGCTCCGTCAACAGTTGAAGCT
>JBJMGL010000470.1:0-7086 GCA_045807985.1 Bryobacteraceae bacterium | reverse complement strand
GGTCTGCAGGTCCAGCGATGAGGCATGTTCCATCACCTGGATGCTGACATGCCGTGTGTACCGGTCAGCCAGAACTCGATCGTAGTAATCGATGGCACGACCGAACACGTTCCCGGCCATCACAAGCCCGAATTCAATTGCCACCAGCCACCAAAGTTGCTGAGTGGGCTGACCATTCTGCCTGACAATATTATTGATGACATCCACAATCCGGCCTGAAACAGCGGCGGCGCTGACGGGCACCAAGGAAACAAGCACGCGGAAAAACAAACCCAGAGCGACGACGTAAGGACCGGAGTCCCACACGATGCGCAAAACGGGCGGAATATTTTTTAGAGCTTGGAGACGCTCGCGCCAAGCGGAAAAAAATGGCTGCTGTTTTTCTTCTGTCACGCTAAGTATGATGCAATTGCAGGAACGTCTATAGTAACTGGTGAGAGCAGTACGAAGCTCCCGCCTTCTCTGTAGATCTACTGACAGTCCTTTCAGTTACGAACTCTTCTCCAAGATCGTCCATGGAGGAAGCTGCGGATGCGCAGGGAATTCTGCTTATTTTTGTTGCAGAATGGTATTCAAAATGAGATTGAATCCAGTGCCAGGCGCCAGTGCAAATTCTTAAATCTCTCCTTTTTCCTATTCTTTGCGCGTTATATGGGTTATTTGCAAGTTCCGCGTTTGGCCAGGGCGTGGATCTTTCGTTCCAAAGCGCCCTCCAGCAAGCCTTGGGGGGTAATCCGCAACTGGCGGCGGCGGAGGGACGCGTGGAAGATGCGCGTGGGCAGCAAACACAGGCTGGGTTGAAGCCAAACCCCCGGCTGACCGTGCAGTCCGAAGACATTCGTCAGTCTACGAGGCAAGCCCCCTTCTCTTTCGTGGACTCCACCGAAGATTACGTATTGCTGGGGCAGATTATCGAGACTGCCCGCAAGCGGGAGCGCCGCGTCGACCTTGCGTCTTCCGTGGTGCAGACAACTCAATGGGAGCGGGAACTTACGCGTCGGCAAATTACGGGCCGTGTGGCATCGGCCTACTGGACAGCAGTCAGTCTGGTGCGTACCCGTGACTTGCTGCAGGAAGTTTTGCGGACCTATCAGGAGGATGTAGATTACAGCCGGAACCGGGTCAATGAAGGCATTATGGCGGAAGCGGACCTGATAAGAATCCAGCTGGAGCGGGACCGCACGAGAGCGGAAGCGCTGACGGCGGCCCGCGAAGCCGATCAGGCGATCGTGAACCTTTATCGGGCCATGGGGAAACGTGAGTTTCCGCCCACTCGCCTGACGGATGCGCTGGAGAACATCGGTCAGGTGACATTGCCGGAACTGACGCGTGTTCTGCAGGTTCGGCCCGAGCTGCAAATTGCCCGCCAGGCTGTAGCGGAAGCAGAAGCAAACATTCGCTTGCAGAAAGCAAACAGCAAGCCTGATCCCGAGGCGTTTGTCGGCTACAAGCGCAATGGAGCTTTTGACACGCTCTACGGAGCCGTCCAAATCAACCTTCCCGTGCGAAATCGCAACCAGGGGAATATCGCGAGCGCCCAAGCGCGGTTGCGCATTGCCCATGCCAACCTAAATACCATAGAGACCAATGTAAAAGCTGATGTGGAAGCTGCCGTTAGAGCGTATCGGGACGTGCGGGCGCTGCTTGACATCTTGCCTGACACGCTTTCACGAGCGACGGAGGCGGAGAGACTGGCTCGCGCCGCTTATCGCGAAGGCGGCATTGATCTCCTGCGGCTCCTTGACGCGGAACGAAGCCGTATTCAGGCGCAGGCGGAATACAACCGTGCGTTAACTGACTTGCATCAAAGTATTACTGGCCTGTACTTGGCAGGCGGGGGGAGTCTGACAGGCGGAGACATGCCATGAGCCGACTACTATTATGCCTAGCCGTTATGGCGATGCTGCTGGGATGCGGCAGGGGAGAGGGCGGCGGTGCTAACAGCAAAAAGTCCGGCTCCTCGGATGGAGATGCCCCGCAATCGCAGAGCAAATCGGGCTCCCGCCCGGCCAACGGCGAGGTCAAAATCGATGGCGCCGCGCGAGAAAAAGCGGGCGTTCAAATGACTCGGATTGAGCGGCGCGCAGTACCCGAATATCTTACGGCTGCTGGACAGATCGTCATGAATGAAGAACGGACAGCTCACGTCGGCACATACACGGATGGGCGCGTAACCGAAATTCACGCCAACGTAGGCGATTACGTGCGCCGGAACGCGGTGCTGGCCCGCATGCACAGCCATGACGTACACGAAACCCGAGCAGCCTATGAAACAGCGCTGGAGGCAGTAAACCGTCAACAAAGCGCGGTTACTTACCAGGAGCGCATGCGTGACCGGATGATCCGGCTTTATGGATTGAAGTCGGCATCCAAGCAGGAAGTGGAAAAGGCCGAGGCTGATCTGCGAAGCGCGCAAACAGATCTTGCGAACGCGCGCATCGCGGTGGAAAAAGAAGCGACTCATCTCACGGACATTTTGAGGATTCCCGCTTCCGCGCTGACAAGCATCAATGAGGAAGCGGAACAAGTGCCCGTCATAGCGCCTATCTCAGGCACTGTCGTGAACCGGACGATTACTCCGGGCACTGTTGTTGAGCCTGGAGATGAAGTGTTTACTGTGTCGGATTTAAGCAGTGTTTGGATGATTGCCTCGGTGAGTGAAGTGGATATATCGAAAGTTCAAGCAGGCAACAAAGCACAAATCCAGTCACAGGCTTACCCTGGTGCAGCGTTCCGTGGGCAGGTCACGCGTTTAGGATCTGAGCTTGATCCAAAAACGCGTACGCTGCAAGTCCGTATCTTGGTTCCCAATGAAGGAATGAAGCTGCGGACTGGCATGTACGTGAATGCGCGAATCATGCAAGGGATGTCAAGACAAGCGCTATTCGTGCCGGAAGAAGCGATTCAAGATGTGAACGGCAGCCCGATTGTTTTCTTGCGCAAAGCAGGCGACCTATTTGAACCAAAACCAATCCAGATTGCGCGCCGGCTCAACGGAGAAGCGGAAATTAGCGCCGGACTCAACTCTGGAGACAGTGTGGTGGTGAAAGGCAGCTTCGTTGTGAAATCGCAGATGCTGAAGAGCCAGATCGGCGAGTAGATTTTACTATATGTTGGGTTTTTTCCTGAATAACCGCTGGCTTGTTTTGATCTCCTTGCTGGCGTTGCTCGTGGGCGGCGTATATACGATGTTCCATCTCAACATCGAAGCGTACCCCGACCTGACCAACGTTCAAGTACTGGTCACGACCGAAGCGCCCGGCATGTCGCCCGTGGAAGTGGAGCAGCTCGTCACATTCCCGATGGAATCCACCTTGATTGGAATGCCCAAGACGCAAGTCGTTCGCTCTGTGTCGAAATTAGGCTTATCGATGATCACAGTTGTCTTTGATGACACCATGAACATCTATTTGGCGCGCCAGATAGTCAGCGAGCGCCTGGGCGAGGTGAGATCGCGCATTCCGCAAGGATTGGAGCCGCAGCTTGGACCTTTAGCAACGGCTTTTGGCGAGGTTTACCAGTTCACCTTGCGGGGCGGCCAGGCGAATCTGATGCAGAGGAAGACGCTGCTCGACTGGGTGGTCCGGTACAACCTGCGCACGATTCCCGGCGTCAGCGAAGTAAACTCCTGGGGCGGATACACGAAGCAATACACGGTCGAAGTCGATCCGCTGACGTTGCGCCGCTACGGGTTAACCGTTCACGATATCGTGCAACAAGTTTCAGAAAACAACGCCAACTTCGGCGGCGGTTTCATCTCGCACAACGAGGAACAATACACGATTCGCGGTCTGGGCCGCGCTAATGGCATAGAAGATTTGGAGCGCATTGTCATGCGTTCACAGAACGGCGTTCCGATTCTGCTCCGCGATGTGGCAGCCGTGCGGGCGCTCCCCTATCCACGACAAGGCGCCATTATGCACGACGGACAGGGCGAAACAGTGTGCGGCATGGTGATCATTACGAAAGGCTCAAACGGAAGGCAGTTGATAAGCGATGTGAAACGCCGGATTGCATCTCTAAAGCTGCCCGGCGGCGTTCAAATTGCGCCGTTCTACGACCAGAGCGAAGTGATTGACGCTACCATCGCAACCGTCAAGCACAACCTGATTGAAGGCAGCGTTCTGGTCATTGTTGTGCTGCTGATTTTTCTCGGCAATTGGCGGGCGGCTTTGGTCGTAGCTTCCGTCATCCCGCTCTCCCTCCTGTTCGGATTCTTAGGAATGGCGGCCTTTGGAATCTCGGCGAACCTTATGAGTTTAGGAGCTGTCGATTTCGCAATGATCGTCGATGGCGCTGTCGTCATGGTAGAGAATTCCGTGCGCCGCCTGGAATCCGGGCAAAATGATCGGAAGGAAACGATCCGACAGGCAGCTCACGAAGTGGCGCGTCCTATTACCTTCGGCGTGGCTATCATTATCGCGGTGTACTTGCCGATTTTCACCCTGCAAGGTCTCGAAGGCCGCATGTTCCACCCCATGGCCATTACCGTCTGTGCCGCTCTGGCTGGATCTCTGCTCCTGGCTCTATTCGCTATTCCCACCGTGTCTAGCTTTGTTCTCCGTCTTTCCCGGAAACAAAGCTATGCCGGGGCAAGCTCCGCAAAGCGCGGTTGGTTTGACTGGCTTCGTAATCGCTATGTGCGTTCGCTTGACTGGGCCTTGCATCACCGCTGGCCGATTCTGGCCGGAGCGCTGGTATTGGTTCTCGCCGCGGCGCTCTCCCTGAAATTTATCGGAACCGAGTTCATGCCAAAGCTAGACGAAGGCTCCATCATTGTGACATCGCGCAAGCTGCCCGGCATCTCGCTGGATGAATCCATTTATCTGGGCAATCAAATTGAGAAAGTGATTCGCAGCTTTCCGGAAGTGACGCAGGTTGTCAGTAAACTGGGGCGTCCCGACCGGGCGACCGAAGCCATGGGCATTGAAGAAAGCGATTCCTATCTGACCTTAGCGCCCCAGAAAGAA
The DNA here is from genome assembly GCA_045807985.1 of Bryobacteraceae bacterium. Lineage (GTDB taxonomy): Bacteria > Acidobacteriota > Terriglobia > Bryobacterales > Bryobacteraceae > Bog-105. The sequence continues at coordinate 2,116 of JBJMGL010000470.1, read as the reverse complement.
TGGAAGTGCTGCAAGTCAAAAGAAGAGTTGACGGGGAAAATGTCAAAAGCGCTGGAGGGGATTCCAGGAGCCGCTTTTGTCTTTACGCAGCCGATGGAGATGCGAATGGATGAAGTCGTCACGGGCATTCGAGGCGACCTGGCATTAAAGATTTTCGGTGAAGATCTCGATACCTTGGACCAGTTGGCAACAAAAGCGGTATCGCTCATTTCAACAGTAAAGGGCGCGGCGGAGGTTCACAAGGATAGCTCCATGGGCGTTGCTGAACTGCGAATGCAGGTAAATCGCCCGGAAATGGATCGCTATGGCCTGAACGTGTCTGACCTGCGCGAACTGGTGGAAACGATGCTGGGCGGCAAACAGGTCTCGGAAATGGTGGAAGGAGAGCGCCGGTTTAGTATTGCCGTCCGGTTGCCGGAAAGCTATCGCAACAACATCGATGGTCTTGGCGACCTATACATGATCGCTCCCAATGGCGAGCGCGTTCCCCTGCGCCAGATAGCGGATCTGAAAGTGGTTCGCGGACCGGAGATGGTGAACCGCGAAAGTGCGCGCCGCCGCGTGGCGGTGCAAGCCAGCGTAAGCGGACGGGATCTCGGCGGTTTTGTGGCGGATGCCCAGGGGAAAGTAGCGAGAGGGATGAAGCTGCCGCCGGGATACACGCTCGATTGGGGAGGGGAATTTGAAAACCAGCAGCGAGCCAACAAGCGGCTAGCGTTTGTGCTGCCGATTTCCGTTGTCATTATCTTTGGCCTGCTTTATGCGACATTTCAGTCTGCCCGGCAGGCTCTTCTGATTTTGATGATCGTGCCCTTTGCGCTGGTTGGCGGCGTGGCTGCGCTGTGGATACGAGGCTTAAACCTGAGCTTATCCGCCTCTATCGGATTCATCGCGCTATTTGGCGTGGCTGTTCTGAATGGCGTCGTCATGGTGAGTCACATTGATACGCTTCGCGCCGGCGGCAAAAAGATACTCGACGCCATCAGGGAAGGCGCGGAAGACCGGCTCCGGCCCGTTTTGATGACAGCCTCCGTTGCCAGTTTAGGATTCATTCCAATGGCGGCGTCGACTTCACGAGGCGCGGAAGTGCAAAAGCCTTTGGCAACCGTGGTCATCGGCGGCTTAATAACCGCCACAATGCTGACGCTCTACTTGCTGCCCATGCTTTACCCATGGTTCAGCAAAAGAGACGGGGGGAACGAAAAGCAAGAGCAGTCAAAGGAATCAAGGCGAGAACCTATAGCCGAACCCGTGCATAGCTAGGAACGGAATGCAACTCATGGTCTTGGGCAGATCACACCAATAATACTTCGCGGGCTCGGAGCTTTGACCGACACTGGCCTTTTGTTACCATAGCGCACACACCGGACCGGCCGCTCGCTTACATACCGGATCGCACCGCCCGGCGGCTCCGGCCAGACCGCCAGTGCTGGGCTGAGGCCCATATCTCCTGCCCACTACCCTGCCATTTCTACTCCTTTGATCGCAAATTCGTATTAGGCGATACTGGCGCTATGTGCTCTCGGCTGACTGCCGCATTAATTACCTTTAGTGTTGTTCTTTTTGGTTCATACACGGCTCAGTGGAATCAGCCGATTGAGCCGTATCGCGTGGTCTCGAATCTTTATTACGTCGGAACAAATTACCTTGCTTCTTTTCTGATTACTACGCCGGAGGGCAGTGTTCTCATTAATCCTAACTATCAAGAATCCGTGCCTTTGATCCGCAGAAATATTGAGAAACTTGGATTTCGCTTTTCCGATATAAAGATCATTCTGATTAGCCATGCGCATGATGACCATGCCGCTGGCTGCGCGCTGGCCCAAAAGCTGAGCGGGGCCAAGCTCCTGGTGATGGATGCTGACGTGGCCGAAATGGAAAATGGCGGCACGAGCGACTTTCAATATTCCGATATGCGTTGGCCTGCTACCCGTGTGGACCGGGTGCTTCACGATGGCGACCACGTTAGTCTTGGCGGGGCCATTTTAACAGCGCATCTCACGCCAGGTCACACGAAAGGATGTACTACCTGGACGACCGAGATTCAACAGGGCGGGCGTTTGCAGCATGTTGTAATCGTGGGGAGCCCGAATGTGAATCCCGGATACAAGCTGGT
>JBJMGL010000469.1:0-2594 GCA_045807985.1 Bryobacteraceae bacterium | reverse complement strand
CTGGCGGATCGATTTTCAGTGTAGTTGCATTCACTACGCCATAGCAAAGACGAGTGGCTTCTCCGCGTTTTACCGTGCCATGGTCCGCACTGAAGGTGATGAACTTTATTTCGCCTGAACCGAAGATCAAGTCGGCATTGTGTTTTTCCGCCTCCTGCCGCTTCGTTTCCACCGCTTCCTGCGCTTTCCTGGCGCTCTCATGACGTGAATAAAAGGTCCAGGCAACATACAGCGCCGCGATAATCATCGCTATCGTTGTAAATGGAAGCACTGCGGCCAAACCTAATTTGCTTTTTCCTTGCCCCTCCGTTCCTGCGTCGGTTGATGCCATAGTTAATTCCTTATTATCGTTGAGGGCAGTACATTTACTTCGAGCGATGAAAGATTCGTGCGGTAAATTCGCCAAAACACGAGATCCCGTCCCAGCAATCGTCTGCTGAGATCACGGCTTTTTGCGCTCAAAAACTGAGTTCTGGCAGATCTTATGGAAATACGCGGGCCAGTACTTTTTCGAACAGCTTGTATTTAGGAACCGTTCGTGACAGCATCGATACAAAGAATCAGGAGTTTTCATGCGTAGAAACCAGGTATGTTTGCGCTCTGCACTTATCCTCTTAGTGCTGGCGATCTCAGGACGGTCGTATGCCCAGATTGGCGGAACCGGATCGATTCAGGGGACAGTCACCGATCCATCAGGAGCGGCCGTACCTGCCGCCACGGTCACGGCCACAAACGTGGCAACCAATGCGAAGACCGTGCAACAGACGACGGAGGCGGGACTTTACTCCATTGCCGCGCTTCCCGCCGGCCAATATGCTTTGAATGTTTCCGCTACTGGATTTCAGTCAGTAACACAGGAAAAGGTTACCGTCGATGCTTTAGCAGTCGTCACGGTAAATCTCTCCCTGCAGGTAGGAGCTGTGGGGGAGACCGTAACTGTTACTTCCGCGCCACCTCCGCTCAATACGGCTGACGCGACGCTTGGGAGCAATATGCGGAATGAGCTGTATACGGCTCTGCCGCTGGCCATGAATGGCAGTCCGAGAGATCCGACCGCCTTTGTGGCGCTGGTGCCGGGAGTCCAGGGGTTGGGCACGCAGGCAGCGGGTACTTCTTTTGCTTCTTTCAATGGCGGGCAGCCGTATCTCAATGAGGTTTACGTGGAAGGTCTTCCGACGACAACGGCGGCTGTGCAGGGCGAGACGCGGAATCTTTCGTTAGGCGTTTCTGTTGAGGCCATTGACCAGTTTCAAGTGCTGACGAACAATCCGCCCGCCTCCTATCAGGGTCAAGGCGTCGAGAACTTCGTTTTGAAATCCGGAACGAATGAGTTCCACGGGTCCGCCTTTGAATTCTTCCGTAATACAGTGCTGGACGCTCGCGGATTCTTTCCGCCGACCACGCCGATTGAGAAGCAAAACGAGTTTGGAGTGTATGTCAGCGGGCCGATCAAAAAAGACAAGATCTTTTTCTTCGGGTCTTATGACGGGTATTATTATCGGCAGTCCACCACGCCGACCTTTCAATCCATTCCGTCGTTAGCGGCGCAGCAGGGGAACTTTAGCGCGTATCCGCAGGCCATCTACAACCCGTACTTGACAGTGTGCAATGCCTCCGGAGCCAACTGCACGCGCGCGCCTTTCGTGGGCAACATTATTCCGGCAAACTTGATCTCTCCGGTGTCACAGTCGCTTCAATCGTATTTGCCCAATCCCAGCAGTTCGGGGCTCCAGAATAATTTTCTGACTTCACAGCCGATTGGATTGCACAACAACAATACGACCGACAAGATCGATGTCAATCTGAACGATAAACACAGGTTTTACGGTTTTGTCAGCCGTGGGCGATACGCCACCGATGGATTGGCCGGCATCAGCGCCAACACGAGTGCGCTGCCTCTCCCCTACACCGCTTCCCGCTATGTGACGGAGATTCCCACGGCGGCGCAGATCCGCGATGTTTATGTATTTTCGTCCAGCTTGCTGAACCAGCTCAGCTATTCGTTTAATCGCCTGTCCGTGCCGATCACAAGCGCCACGGTAGCGGGAGCTTATCCGCAAAAAGCAGGTTTGCAAGGACTTCCCGCCGGGCAGGCAAATCTGGCCTTTCCTACCATCAATTTCAATGGACCGAACGTGCCGACGAGTTGGGCCGGGACGAACTCCATTGCTTTCGATGAAGCAAGCAATACTTTCGTGCTGCAAGACAACGTGCAATGGGTGAAGGGAAAACACTCGATGACGATAGGCGGCCAATTTCAAGCGCTACAGAACAACTACACCAATCCAGACCTGGGAAGCGTTGCCAGCTTCACTTTTTCCAATTCGGAGACGGCGGGTTTTTCACTAACTGGCACTTTGCTGAACGCAACCGGCAATGCGTATGCCAGCTACCTGCTGGGCGCTGTTAACTCTTCGAGCATCACGCAGAACTATGTAGCTACCACTGGTGGTCGTTACAAAACTTTTGCGGTTTACCTCCAGGACGATTACAAGGTCAATGCCAAGCTGACTCTCAATTTGGGGCTGCGTTATGACATTTTCAGCACGTATCACGAAGTAGCCAACCGCATATCGTTCCTGAATCCGACGCTG
>JBJMGL010000468.1:0-3447 GCA_045807985.1 Bryobacteraceae bacterium | reverse complement strand
TCGCATAGATTCTGATTGCAATTGAAATGAAATCGCAGTATAGCAACCGTAAGGTCTCTTATTTGCGGCAGTACTGCTACTCCCGTTATAAGGGCCAATCAAGAAATTGTTAACCGAAGTGAAACCTTCTGCCGCTATCCTAACTTAAGGGATTTCTATGATTCAAAACTTTACACGCTACGCGTGTCTGCTGGCTGCGCTTTGCTGTGCGGTACTAGGGCAGAACACAGCAGGCACGGGCAGAATTACGGGCGTCATTACTGATCCGACCGGATCAGCCGTGCCTGGTGCCATTGTCTTGGTAGAAAACCAGTCAAAAGGAATTCGGCGCGAGTTGAAGACAACAGATGGGGGTTTGTTTAGCGCGCCTTCTTTGGTGCCGGCCGCCGGATATCAGGTGAGTGTCAACGCGCCAGGCTTTGCGCCGTATCAGGTAACCAACATCTCTGTTGCAGTTGGACAGAACGTGAGCTTAACACCTAAGCTCTCAGTCAACACTTCAACAACAACGGTTGAAGTTACCACCGAAGCGCCGATTGTGGACAGCACTAGAAGCGATGTTTCCCAGGTGATCGGGACGCAACAGATCCAGGATCTTCCGATTAATGGACGGCGCGTGGATTCATTTGTTCTATTAGCGCCGGCGGTTGTTTCGGACGGAACGTTTGGCTTGCTTTCTTTTCGCGGCATTGCAGGCGGCAATGCGTTTTTAACGGATGGCAATGACACAACCGAGCAGTACTATAACGAGAATGCCGGCAGAACTCGCATTCAGTCGCAAATCTCTCAGGATGCCGTGCAGGAGTTCCAGGTTGTTTCCAACAACTACTCCGCCGAATTCGGACATGCCATGGGCGGCGTGGTGAACACAGTCACCCGCAGCGGATCGAACGATTTCCACGGCACCGCCTATTGGTTTTTCCGTAACCAGGACTTCAACGCGCGGGACCCGTTTGCAAGGATTAATCCCACGGAACGCCGCGATCAGTTCGGAGCAAGTGTGGGCGGAAAAATTATCAAAGACAAGTTGTTCTACTTCTTCAACTATGAAGGAACGCGGCGCGATTTTCCGCTGATTGCCAACATCTCCGCAGCAGGAAGTTCTCTTTTTAACACCGCCGGCCAGTTGATTGCGCCTTGCCCGGACCCCGCTGCTTCCGTCCGAGCGACTGCGGCACAGTGCGACGCAGCCAGGAACTTTTTGAACCGGCACTTCCTAACCGTTCCCCGCACTGTTAATCAAAATCTTGGGTTCGGCAAACTGGACTGGCGCCCTACTGACCGCAGTTCCTTCAGCGTGGACCTAAACGTCCTGCGCTGGGTATCTCCTAACGGTTTACAAACGCAAGCGGTGATCAGTAACGGTCAAGGCGTAGGCAACAACGTGAACTCGTCTGTTCGTTCGAAGTACGGACGGGCTGCCTGGACTTATATCATCTCGCCAACCATTCTCAATGAGGCACGTTTCGGCTGGTTTAATGACAAACAGTTTGATTACCCCAATGATGCGCTGGCAATTCCCGGTATCGGATTTTTGGGAATCAACATCACCGGTCAAAGCAACTTGGGAACAGCGACTGATTATCCTCGCACTAATCCCCTGGAGAACCGATATCAAGGGTCCGATACGCTGAGCTGGACTACGGGAAAGCACTCCCTCAGAATAGGCGGTGACATTCTCGATACAGAGGATTACACCAATTTATTGTTCAACCGTACGGGCACTTATCTTTATTCGACCTTTAACAATCTCGCACTGGACTTGTCAGGCAACACGAACGGAAGACACTGGCAGACTTTCACCCAGACGATCGGAAATCCGGCTGTTGATTTTCACATTCGCGACTACGATTTCTTCGTTCAAGATCAATACAAGATTGTGCCGCGCTTGACTCTGAACCTTGGCCTGCGTTACGACTTCTCCAGCCTGCCACAACCGACTACCGTAAACCCGGACTATCCGGCAACGGGCCGAATCCCGACCTTCAATAGCGCGTTTGCGCCCCGTGTAGGTTTCGCATACGCGTTCGACAGTGCAAGCAAGACGGTGCTTCGCGGCGGCTACGGAATTTTCTATGCCCGGTATCCTGGCGGACTGATCAACACCTTTTTCCTGGGCAACGGGTTATATCAGAAAGCGATCACCTTTAGCAGCCCGACTACTGGCCCTGCATTTCCCGCTCCTATACCGAATTCCGCCAATTTCAATCCAGGAGCAGGGACAGTCAGCTTAACAATGCCTGGGAGTGATTTCCGCGCTCCTTACACGCAGCAGGCTGACTTAGCTATTGAGCGGCAATTAACGAAAGATCTGGCCTTGACGGTTTCCGGCATCTGGAGCCGCGGTTTGCACCTGACTTCCGTAAACGACATCAATGCCGTTGCCGGGCCAGTGATAAATTACCGCATTCTTGATGCTGGCAGGAATCAGGTCGGCACCTACTCTACTCCTGTTTACTTATTCGACAGCAGAGCCGATAAAAGGTACTTTCGAATCAATATTGTGGATGCTGGCCTTAATAGCTGGTATAACGGTTTAGCTGTTCAACTGAATAAACGCTTCTCTCACGGGTTAAGCGGAAATATCGCTTATACCTGGTCACATGCCATCGATGAGGGACAAGGCAGTGCTGGAACTCCCAACATCTTTGCCAGCGGTGGACCACAGAGCTATTTTCCCGGTAACTATCGGGCGGAAAAAGGAAGCTCCGTTCTTGACGTCAGACATCGTTTAGTCATCAATGGCGTCTGGTCGCCAACATTCCTTCACAATTCCAGTGGTTTTGCACGTTATCTGGTGAACGGCTGGCAACTTTCAGTTCTTGGGACATTCCAGTCTTCGCCCGCCGTAACGCCAACCGTCCAGATTACTAGTGCACCAACTCCAGGAAATGCCAGAGTCTACTCCACGGGTTCACTGAATGGATACACAAGTGGCGGTTTGGGGAACCGGGTACCATTCTTGCCGATTGGCAGTTTGAATGTCGATCAGATCATCCGCGTCGATGCGCGTATCGCCCGGCAGTTCGCGATTACAGAACGTTTTCGCGCGATGTTTACGTTCGACGCATTCAACATCGGCAACAACACTTATTTCACTTCAGTCTCTTCTACCGCCTACACCTATTCGGCAACGGGTGGACCGTCCCTAATACCTGCCGCGGGTTACGGAGTGGGCACTGCCACGCAAGGTTTCCCGGATGGCACGAATGCCCGGCGTCTGCAATTAGGCGTTCGACTCCTCTGGTAAGCGAATACTTCCAACAATAATTCAACAGGCCGGGAATACCCTCCCGGCCTGTTCTGTTTATAGGTATTCTTTTTGGCAATAAAATTGCTATTAAGCCCGGCAAGCCTTATGTAAACTTTTGTAAAGCTAGCCAGATCCCTTTCTCTCTCATAGTTCCGTAGAGAAGGTGAGCATGACAGCTTCGCTCGGCGGTTTAC